>JABIDZ010000095.1 GCA_018651445.1 Candidatus Iainarchaeum sp.
TAAAAAAATAAAGAGGGTGTCGCTGACACCCTAGTGAATTGTTATTTACATTACTTGTTCTTTTGCTAGAGACAGTATTTGTTTCAAACCAACTATCAAAGCAGCAGGAGCAACTAATGTTACTATATTTCCTACAATTGCGTTAATTAAGATAACAATTGGGTCAACTACGATTGTAGCTGGGTTTAATGCAACCAAACCAATCATTGCAACTGCGATTGTAGCTATTAAAAAGTCTGTTATATGCTTGTCTTTAATGTTCAAGAATCCAACAATTAATCCTAAAATTACTAAGACTAATGCTATCCATCCTGCCGAACCTGCTAACATAGCCGATCCCATTATAGCGTCAGCTGCTGCTACTATACCAGCAATTAATGCTATAATTACACCTAACAAAAACGCATAACTTCCTATTTTCTGTGATGCCATAACTCCACCCTCCTTTTTTGAAGATATGAAGTCAAAGGACATATATAAAGGTTATTGTCGAGGGGTTATACGGCAAAAAGCGAACAACTAGCTAAAAATTACTCAAAATTAGGAAAGCTCTTTTTTCCAGAGTACGCAAGAGAAAACTCTTCTTCAAGGCGCAATAGGTGATTGTATTTTGCTAAACGTTCACCACGACAAGGCGCTCCTGATTTCATTTGTCCACAACCAAGACCAATTGCAAGATCTGCAATGAAACAATCATTTGTTTCTCCGCTTCGATTACCTACTTGTACATTCCAATTAGAAGACAACGCTAGTTTAGCAGAATCAAGCGCCCCCGAAAGTGTTCCAACTTGATTTACTTTTAACAACAAAGCGTTTGCTCTTTTATTTTCAATCATTTCGCTAACAATACTTTCTTGTGACACGGTTAAATCGTCTGCAACTATTTGTAAACGCTTTCCGAATTTCTTATTAAATTCTTCCCAAGCAGATAAATGCGTTTCATCAAACGGATCTTCAATAGACACGATTCTATACGCTTTGATGAGTTCACCGTATTCTGCTATTAGTTGTTCACTTGTAAGTGTGTGCCCTTCTACTGCGTAAGTTATTTTCCCGTCATCTTGGTGCTTTGAAAAAGCGTTGGCAGCAACGTCCATTGCAAGTGCAAACTCATCAACATGATTTGTTGATTCAAGCGCCTTTGATATTTCATCAAGTGGAGTTTCAATTTTTGATACTTGCGGAGCAAAGCCTCCTTCAAAACCAACATTGATTGCGCTCTTACCATATTTTTTTAATAAATTTTCTTTTAGTTTTTGATAAACTTCTACTCCCGCTGTTAACGCTTCGTTAAACGATTTAAATTTCAATGGAAGTATCTGATATTCTTGGAAAGGTAATTCGTTACTTGCGTGCGCTCCTCCATTAATTACATTTAGAGCAGGCACTGGAATGATAGGTTTTTTTCCAACCATATCTGCTAAGTAATTAAATAGTTCTTTGTTTGAAGCAACTGCTCCTGATCGTGCAACTGCAAGTGAAACTGCAAGCAACGCATTTGCACCTAGTTTTGATTTGTTTTCTGTTCCGTCTTCGGCTATAAGTAAATCATCAATCTCTTTTTGTTCTCGACAATCTTTTCCTTTTGCAACAACGGATAAAATCTCATTTACATTTTGTACTGCGTGGTGAACACTATTTCCGGCTAACTCGCCTCCACCGTCCCTAAGTTCAACAGCTTCTCGCGCACCAGTTGAAGTTCCGCTAGGAACTGAAGCAGTGAATCTACCAAAACCCGTTTTTACTTCACACTCAATTGTTGGTATGCTACGAGAATCAAAAATTTGTCTAGCGCGAACCGCTTTTATGTCATACATAATAATAGAATCCAAAAAGTAGTATTAAAATGTTGGTAATTTATGGCTGGCGATGAATTTAATCTATTTTTACGCAATCGAAGTCTTTATTAGTTTCAAAAGCTTTGAAACCTCTTCTTCGCTTAGCGCGTCCAAAGACTTTGAAAAATACTCTTGTATTACTCCTTCAATCGACAAAATCTTTTTGTATGACTGAACTCGCTTATCTTTTGGAAAGTACTCTTTCATTAGAGTCAATAATTTTAGTTCTTGTCGAACCATCGCAGTGTAACCATATGCAATCGATTCTTTTTGTAAATTAATAAACATTTCTGGTGAAACATTTGCTAGTCCTACAGCTAAACCCGAACAAGAATAATTAAATGATTCTACAGCGTATTCTTCAGAACCTTGGAAAATCTTTAGCGATTGGTGGTAATCAGATAAAGCTCTAAAATAAGTTAGGTTACAAGAAAAATCTATTATCCCTATTAGTTTCTCCCAATTTGCTATACGATCAATACCCACAATAGGAATATTTCTTTTGAAAACAAATGGATTGTTGTACAAGAAAATATTTGCTTTTGTTTTTGTGAACAGTTTGTCAAAAAAATCTATGAACTCAACTTCGTTTGTAAGCGAAGGGAAAGGAACGTTTACTAAACAATTATTTGTAAACTTTTCAGCAGATTTAACTTTGTCGATTATCGCATCAGTTGCATCTGCGAAACAACCTACTAGCAAATTTCCTCTTTGGCCGATTGTAGAAGAAACTATTCGAATAGCTTCTTTTTCTTGTTCGGTAGAAAGAAAATTGTTTTCTCCGTAAGGGCTTAGAACAACAAAGTTTCTAACACCTTTGTTCATCAATCGCGCAGTTAAAGATTTCAAACCAATTTTGTCAAGAGAAGCGTCTTCATTCATAGGTGTTAATAATGGAACAATTAAACCATTTACAGACATACTAACTCCTCTGTTCCATTGCTTTTTTTACTACTCCAGAAAAATCAGTGTCTTTTAATAAAACTTTTTGCATTGTTTCGAAAACCAGTCTATCTAAAGGTTTTAGATCGATAGTTGGGAAACGTTCTAACAAAACTTTTACTGTTTCGCTATCAAGATTAAAATATGCTAACCCGTCAACTTTTTTTACGCTTTTTCCTCGTTCAGTAATATTTTTTTCAAAAACTGCAAAATCTATTTTTGAAAACCTTGTAGTATAATACGCGTCAACCCAAAGATCGTTACAAAGCAATAACGCGTCATATGGTTTTACTTCGTTGTCGTGCAAAAATTGTTGAATTAGCACTTGTTTGAAATAACTATCGTTAAACTCTTTGTCTTTATCTAAATTCTCTTTATGTCGTTTAGCGTCATTCTCTCCTTTTTTGAAAATGTACTCGTCATCAACAAAAAAGAAATGTGTTTTGTCAAAAAACTTTTTCAAAAAGCTTTTAGCGAATTTTTGTTTAGCAGTTTTTTCATGGAAACCAGAAATTAAAAACAATTCTATTTTGTTGTGCTTACAAAAAGTACTTAGTTCTTCCACGAACTTCCTAGCCTTTGCTAATTCAACAGAATATTTTTCGTGGCTTAATAAAACGCCTTCCATTTCAATAAAACAAACTCGCTTCATAAATACAATAGCAAAAAGAATCCTTTTAAAGTAAACCCGTGTACTATTAGCATGAGCAGATTTCAAATTGGAATATTATTAATTGGAGTAGGTATTGGTTCAGCGTTACCTGGATTGCCCGCCCCCCTTAGCATGCTTAATTCATGGCTTTGGATTATACTAGTTGTGATAGGAATCGGTTTAATAATTAAAGGAAGCTAGCTCTTTGTAGTTTTTAAAAAAAAGACTTTTTTTTAACTATTTTTATTCTCTTTTGGTTAGATCGCCTAATCCATAACTCTTTTGTGTTTGTTTTGGTTTTGTTTCACTTGGCGAATAAGATTCAACAGCCCATTTTCTCTTTTTTGTTGGTGCTGCTACTTCAGGATTATTCTCTTTGTGCATCTTGTTCAAGAACCCTCTTATCGGAGAAGGCTTTGGTTTGTAAGTATCCATGAAAGTTGATTTAGTTTCACCTGCAGGTGCATCTTCATTACTTCTCATTCCAGAGTAAATTGATGATCCTCTTGATTTAACAAAAACACCAACAACAATTATTGCAATCAACGCAATCAAACCAAGTATTATTGGAGAATTTTCTGAACCAAAAGCAAATAATCCTGCTAACGGAGATTTCATTGATTCTTCTCTTTCCCACATCAAAACATTCAAATCCTCTTTTAATATAGCTACAATTTCGTCTTGTGTTTTTCCCTCGTGTTCTAGCGTATTAATCAATCCTTCTAAATGATCTAATGAAGTTGATAATTGTTGGTTATCATTTTTCAAAGAAGTTATTTGATCGTCCTTTGTTGTTAATTGTGTTTCAAGTGAATCGATTTCACCGTTTAGAGTAGTGATAGTTCCTTGCATACCCGAAACTTTGTTTTGTAGCGCGTCTTGTTCGCTTCTACTAACTGGTTCAAAGAATTCTACGTCAGACAATACGTCGTCTAAAATATTTGAATTATCATAAGTTTTTGCTTCTATTGAATGGGTTCCTGCAGACATCCCACTAATTATTGCTACAACTTTATTTCCGCTAACTGAATAATCAATTACTTTTGAAGAAACTGTGTTGTCAATAACTTGTATTTCTCCACCATAAACTATTCCTATTAATGCTTGTTCTCCAGCAACAAAGATTCTTACTTCGTCTACATTATCTAACGAGAATTCTGCTTCAAAAGACCATTGTGTTCCCTGCATCAAAGGAGAGTCCACATTAATGCCTGTCGCGGCCACACTAACCGACAATAAAACTAAAGCGATTAGAACTACTAGGTACTTTTCCTTAAGCATAGTAGAAATAATACTTCGAAGTATTTAAACCTTTTCGAGAAAACGGAGATTATATATAGTCCAGCGGATTTAAATTTTAAATGAGCTTTAGAACAGCTATACAAAAACTACGAACGCGCAGAACCCGCGCACCAAAACCACCACAAGTAATTAGAGAACCAAAAGTTAGCACAGTAATTGGAGAGTATTTAGGCACGTTTGATCGACTTTATAAAAAAGAATGGTTGGCAATTCAACCCGCTCTGAAAAAAACTGAAAGATTACTTGCAAAAGAAGAATTAAGTCCAAAACAACGACTCGAATTGGCTAAATCAAAAAAAACCGTTAGGGCATTTTATCGACGCACAAGTACGCAATTTGAATCTCGCGAAATTGAAGTCGGCGATTCAATTATAGAACTAAAGTTTACTCCTATCAGCGGCACATTAACAATCACGCCACGAAAGATTGCTGGCAAATGGGTTCGCACAGGAGCATACAAGATAGATATGGGTTCACACAAACGAGCGCCACAACCCGTAACTAAATAAATTAATAACGTGCATTCTTTAGTTACAAACCTTCTTTTTTGGTTTAATTTAAAATACTTTTCAACTTAATTCATTTGGTTCTAATGATTAAGAAAATCAAATATAAAGGTAAAGAAATTGTGTTGGTTGGGACCGCACATATCTCAAAAGAATCTATTACTTTGGTAGAAGAAACTATCGAAAAAGAGAAGCCTGATGTTATCGGAGTCGAACTTGACAAAGAGCGACTAGGACAATTATTATCTGGAAAGAAATGGCAAGAAACCAATATTGTTGATGTAGTCAAATCAGGGAAAACTTATTTGTTTTTGTTAAATACTTTGTTATCAAATATGCAGAAACAACTAGGAAAACATGTTGGCGTAAAACCCGGTGCAGAAATGTTGGCTGCCGTTAAAAAAGCACAAGAAAAAAATGTTCCGGTTCACTTACTTGATCGAAATGTTCGAGTTACTTTGAAGCGAGCATTCAAAGCAATGAGTCTTTGGGAGAAAATGAAACTTGGCGGGGGAATCCTAGGAAGCTTTTTTGGCGTAGGCGAAACAATTGACGCTAAAAAAATTGAAGAGTTGAAAAATGAGGATTTGATTAACAAGTTAATGAAAGAACTTGGAAAACAAATGCCTTCAGTGAAAAAAGTTCTTCTTGATGAGCGCGACGACTATATTAGCGAAATGATTAAACGTAGCCCTGGAAAAAAGATCGTTGCAGTTGTCGGAGCAGGGCATTTGATGGGGATCGTTGAAAATATTAAGAAAGACAAAAAAGTTAATTTGAAAAAAATCACTACCCTACCAAAGAAAAAACCTTATCTAAAATATTTGAAGTGGACGATTCCAATTATTTTTATTTTGTTTTTAGGTTACTTGCTCTATTTCAAAGGAGTAGAAGCAACGCTCACCGCATTTGGGATTTGGTTCTTAGCAAACGGAACCCTGTCTGCGGTTGGAGCAGCACTTGCAAAAGCACATCCAATAACTATTCTAACTGCGTTTGTTGCAGCCCCATTTACTTCTTTGCACCCTGCTATTGCGGCCGGTTGGTTTGCTGCAATTGTAGAAACAAAGTTTAACCCGCCTCTTGTAAAAGACTTTGAGGATTTGTCAAACGTTGGAACCATTAAAGGTTTTTATCGGAACAAAGTTACGCACTTACTCTTAGTAACTGCATTTGCAAATATTGGTTCGATGATAGGAACAGTTGTTGCACTACCTTTTTTGATACAATTATTACTCTAGTTTAGTTCCTTCTTTTAGAGAATCGTCCATGAAAACTAATTTGTATTTTCCTTCTTCGTTTACTGCTCCAAGAATCATTGCTTGTGATTCTACTCCTGCAATTGTTGCCGGATCAAGGTTATAGATAAAAGCAAGTTTTTTGTTTTCTAAATCTTCTTTATTAGGATAATCTAGTTTTATTCCAGATACAACGGTTTTCTCTTCTTCGCCAAAGGAAACTATTAATTTGTATAACTTGTCTTTTCCTTCCATGTCTTCTACACTTTTTATTAGTCCTACTCGTAAATCTAAGTTTTGCCAATCTTTAAATGAAACCATTTAATCACCATTAGAATTGCTTGCAAAAAAGTATTTAAAACTAGGGAATTATCTTCTTCTGCGTCTTCTACTCTGTCCAGGCACCCATGTTTCTCCGCCAGGGTTATTCTTACTTTTTAATGTGCGTACTTTCTGTGCTAATTTTTCATGCGCAGCATGTGCTTGTTTAAATTCTCTAGCAAATAATTCTTGTGCTTCTGGAAATTCTTCAACTACCCTAAATAACGCAACTCTTGAATTTACAGCAACAGCATTACTATACTCTGCTTCCATTCTTATTTCAAATCGCTCTTCAGATTCATTTGGTTTTTGCGGCTCAATTTCAATACCTTTATTTAATTCAGTAAATATTTGTTGTCGGCGTTTTTCAACTCTACTTTTAAGCGCACTTTCTTCAGGAGTTAATCTTTTACTCATGTCATCTTTCCTTCTTCTTTTTTATATATGGCAAAAGCGTTCCTTTCTTTTCGGCACGCGCAATCAGTTTCTTTGCGTAACCCATTCTTTGTATTGTTCCGATTGCTGCGATCAAAGCGATTAAGTACAAACCGTATTCGATTAGGTTCAATCCAAAGCTTGCTAACAAAAGAACTATTAGAATAATTATTAGTTTGTCTGCGTGTTCTCCGATTGCTGGCCAATCATGATTGTCTGCGATAATAATTAATGCTACTCTTGGTTTTGCGTAGCTTGAAAGCATTGAGAAACCTAGTGCAAGAACTGCGGCTACTTGTAAGCCCGGGATTAATACAAATGAACCAAGCATTGCAAAGTCAACTATTTTGTCAATCATTGTTTCGAAATAGTTCCCCCAGTTACTACCTTTTTTTAATGCTCGTGCTACGGTTCCATCTATTAGATCCATTGTTGGCGCTAACAAAAAGAAAACGAATGCAAGTAACCAGTTTTGTTGTGAAACAAAATAAACTCCGATCAAAGCTAAGATCAAACCAATTACTGAAATAACATTTGGAGAAATCTTTAGTTTGATGAATGGCCATGCCAGAACCTTTTGTAACAAACCTATTTTTCCGCGTACCTTTGAAATCATTTCATCACTAAATTTAAGTGCCTCAGAGTTGGATTAAATCATCACTAGTCAGCAGGGATTTACTTCATCACGGGCATTACAATTAGGATTATTTAGGTTTTTAAAATAGTGCTATTTTTTCTTTTTAGATGATTTTTTGATTTTTGGCTTGTTTTTAGGACGGGTGGTTTTCTTAACAGCTTTATGTTTAGACTCTTTTTTTGTTTTATTTTTTCTTTTTGGTTCTTGCTTTGGAGGAAGTACTTCTTGAACAATATTACTTTTTGAATCTTGTTTTGTTTTATTTTTTCTTTTACTGTGAATTACAAAAAAGAACATCCCAACAATTACCACAATTAAAAGAATCACCACAACAACAATTATACTAATTAAATTATCATATTTTTTATTAAACTCTTCCCAATCATTAATCAAATTATTTTCTTTACAAACTGTTTTTTGACAGACCCCTCCATTGCCACACATTTCTCCATTTTTACTTGAATAAAAACAATTACCTTTAACACAATAATCCTCCGTGCACGGATTATTATCCTCACAATCTATAGAACCACACAGAGTGTCCTCAGCAGATAATGGAATTATTGGGGTTGGGGTTGACAGGTTAGAAAGAAATAAGTTCAAATCATTTAAGATATTTTCATCATAAACTCCATTAATTGAATAATTCTCACTTGTGCTTGCCCCAAAAGAAAGTATTGGAAATGTCCACTCGACAACAGGGTCAGCTCGAATAATGTTTGGAGCATTCGCGAAATTAATTTTATTCGAATCCAATGCTAGTTGTTTAGGAATACTTTCAATAATTGATACATTTTCTAAATCTCTCCCAGAAACGTTTGTAATATCAATCTGGAAATTAAAATCGGTTGAAATTACATCCTCGCCCATCCTCACTACGCGAGTTTTTATTGTTCGAACTAACTTAATCTCATCTGCATCTGCAATACGCGAATTAGTTAAATAATCACTACCCAATTCATTTAATGATGTGGGAGACATCTCATTTTCTATTAATTCAAATTCCTGCGCATATTCACTAGTTATATCAATCACATCGGGTGTTCTTATAGATCCTCCAGCCCCGCCACTAGTGCCGCCGCCAGTATCACCAGTTGATTGTTCTCTAATAAAAATAGTAACTAACGACTGTCCAATTAAACCAAAAACATCTACTGCCTTAACATAAAAAACGTGCCGCCCAATTGATAAATTACTAAACAAATAACCCTTGTTCAACCCATTATCAACCCACTCAGAAGCATCTAATTTAACATAATATTTTGTTACTAAACTTTCATTTTCAGAATAATAAATAATTGGAATGTTAGTCGATGAAAAAACTGTTCCATCAGAAGGATAAGTTATCAAAACACTCGGCGCATTATCATCAAAATAAGTGCCAACTTTTACTTTAACATTTGAATCAGAAAAAACCCCTATTGGTTGAGAAGTAATAACTAACCTCACATTAATATTCTCGCCATCAGCAATTGTTGCTGAATCGTAAAATCCATCAGCTTCAACTAAATAATTATCGTCAAAAGCAGAATACGCAAAGGCAGTTGTTGAAAACAATATTGTTAAACAAATTGTCAACACAACAATAAATAGTTTTTGGACAAACAAATTATTATTTTTTAAACGAAACACCAAACCACACCACAAACTAAAAATATTCCAATTATTGTCCTTCCCAAAATATAATCTCATTTTAATTAATTACAAGTACAAATCCCACTAGCATCAGGCGCATCTGAACAATAACCAATAGTTATTCCATCTGCTTTCCAACAAGTAACATGCCCCGCACTACCTCCCCCGCTTGAAGTTAAACCCTCAATAGTTAAATCGCTATTAATTGTAACATTCCCGCTTCCTATTTCTTTTGGATTTATTAACAAGTTAGTTCCGTCATAAGTTATTGAAGCGTCATCTCCTGCTCCTAAATAAAGTTTCTGGTTGTCAGAATCTAAACTCACATTGTAAGTATGAAATATTGTTTTATGACCACCACCGTACCAACTTAATCGTTGAGTATTATTATGGTAAATACTTCCACCAGCACCACCCAGATATAAATGTGCATCATTCCTGATTTTTACAGAACCATCAACATGTAATTTCTTACCCGCATCTGGGGTTACTCCTATCCCTACATTACCAGCAGCAGTAAAATAAATTAAGTCTGTTCCACTTAGAGATTGTATCGAGTTTCCTAATTTTAAATTAGAAGCAACGCTTAAGTCACCCTCAACAAGTAAATCGCCAGTTCCACTTGTAAGAGCTTTTATTGTTACGTCAGTAATTCTATATCTTGCAGAGTTCCAATAGTTTGTAAATGCCAATACATCTGTACTTATAGCGGTCATATATTCTGTATATGTTCCATCTACTGTTACTCGTGTACTCTCTAAACCACCAAAAGTAAACCAAGACTCCTTAGTATCATCTTTATCAACAGTATAAACAATTTTATAAGTTACACCCACAGTAGGTGCTCCTGATAATGCAGTAACATAACCACCATTAGTTGTTCCACCCTCTCCTGATTTATTTAATAAATCTGGACTTGTATCAAAAGTCCAACCAGTCCCAAGTGTCCAGTTTCCAGTAGTTAAAGCAGGTGCTATTTCAGCACTAAGAGTAGAACTAATCTTTGCGTTTAATCCCAAGACATCAGAACCAACTTCAAATCCAACGCTCGGCGTAGCAGTTCCAATCCCAACATTTCCACCAGTGAATACAAAATCACCAGTAGTAATAGTATGAACAGCATTACTACCATCCCATTTTATATTATAATTATTATCAATACCAAATATTAATTCTTCTCCATCTTGTGGTGGACTATTTTGCCAATTAGTATCAGTTCCACTTCCACTTGTTATTGTTTGACAAGTTCCATCTCCTCTTAAATATTCAGTATCAGCACAAGCTGTTTGTGCGTTTGTATCTAAGGAAGTGGAAACATCCCCAACATATAAAATATTAGAACATGAGTGAGATACTGCGCAATTTGTATCAACTCCAGCACTGCCATTATAATCAATTGTTATTGCACTCCCATTAATTCTTACATTTATTCCACTACCGCCAAGTAAGTTTAATGTTGAATTAAAACTAGCAGGACTAATTGAACCATCATTTGTTTGAATTTCCCCCCACGTTCCAGAAAGTAAAGAAAAATTAGTGTGTTGTGCAGAAGTTAAATGAAAATATTCACTAGTTGTTCCACCTTGAAGTGATTCAAGTGAATTATGTGAATAAGAAGCCAAGTCACTTAATGAACTACCTGTTTTGTCAATTGAAGTCCAAGAAATCGCATTTGTTCCAGGAGATTCTATCATTCCCCAACTAATTGAATTTGCTGGAACACTTATTGATTGAAAATTAGCATCAACTCCATATACTGTTCTCCACATACTATCTGCCGAACCAAGATCAAATTCATTATTAAGCGAAGGAACAAATGTTCCATTAATGTCAATTCCATTAATTGTGTAAGCATTTATGTCAGAAACAATGACAAGACTTTGAGTATAAAGAGTTCCATTATTTATTGTTGTTCCCCCTTCACCAAACCCGCCATTAAATTTTGTTTCTCCTGAAAAAATATTATTTCCTGAAAAAGTCCAATCGGCAACAATGGTTTCAGGTAATGCCTTTCTAGGATACCACTCATTTCCATCAACTTGTTTAACAAAAATTTCATTAGCATCTTCTTTAGAGTAATACCACACATTACCATCTGTTTGTAAAACAAAATAAGTATTTGCATCAATTTGTCTCAAGAAAACATCATAGAGCAAACTATAATTCAAATCACTAATCAAAGCGGTTTGTTTAGATATTTTGTTCCAATCAATCTGGGCATCAACGGCAATTTTTTGATTATTAATTGAAGAATCAGCAATTTTTGTTTGAGTTATTGCTGAAACGCCAACCCCTTGTTCAGTAATTACTCCTTGAGAAGCCTGAAATTTTTGCCTATCACTTGAACCAAAATTCAAATCATTACCATTAACTAAAATATCAAAATAATACAATTGCCCATAATTTAGGTCAAGTGGCGTGAGCTCACCAAGAACAACATCAAAGTATCCATCAACTATTTCAGAATTAAAATCATTTCCAGAACTATAAATAAGCGTTCCTCCATTAGCAGAATCAAAAATTTCAATTTTTAAATCACCTGCGAGAATTAAGGCCCCCCCACTCGAAGCTTTTCCATGTAAAGCCATTAATTGAGAAGAAAAAACTGTACTTGCAAAAAACAAAATTAGAAAAAAGATAAACGCTTTATGCACACAACCCATGACCAATTAACCCATCTTCTTATTAAAAAGATATCTGTTAAAGAAATCTATTAAATTAGCTAACACAAGACATAGTATTAAAACACAAGCTTAATGAGTTAAAAATAACTTTATGACTTTTGTTTCTTTTTTTGTTTTTCTTGATTGTGCCAATCATCAAAATTTGCTGCACACACATGTTGAGATAAATCTTCAGCATGCTGGGGGATAGCAAAATGATCTTTTGATTCTTCTCCTTTTTTTAGGTATACTTTTAACAAAAAAGCTCTTCCTTTTTTTGATAATTTACTAACAAAACCACTCATTTGCCTTTGAGAATAATTTTTTGCCAAAGAATTGGATTGCATCATTTGCTTAACTTGTTTTTTTTGATGCCTCAATTTCATAAATATGTATTACCTTTAATCATTTAAAATACTTACTAAAAAAGCCATTAATTTTACAAATACAAAAAAATAAATCTCCTTTTTTTATAAATCCCTATAATGGTTCAAGGTATTTACTTCATCACGGGCGATAATATTAGGTAGATTCAGGTTTTTTAAAGTTGCTATTTGAAAAAATCAACTAGAACTTTATGCGCTTCAGAGAAGTTCCCATTAACCCCCAAGTTATGCCCTGCGCCTTTTACCGTGTGCAACTTTGCATTCGGAAAACATTTCACGGCTCTTTTTGCAGCTAGCGGATCAACGTCCTCGTCTTTATCCCCTTGAATTATTAGAGTAGGAATCGCAACGTCTTTTGCTCGTTCATACATTGAGTATGGATAGCACGACTTGATATAATCAAAAGTGACTTTGTATAAATCACCCGCGCCACTATAATATTCCACAAAGCCTTGTTCTTTAAATTCCGCGAGTTTTTCTTTTCCGTATTCTTTCAAACTAAGTTCTTTGTAATCTACTACTGGCGCTCTTAAAACTAATCGTTTAATTTCAGGATGAGAAAGTGCAACCGCAAAAACTGCTAGCCCGCCGTAGCTAGTGCCAATCAAACTAATATTTTCGTAACCTAATCCTTTACAATAATCCATCGATGCTTCAATTTGTTTAATGTAGTTTGGAATATTTACTTTTGTTAAAAAATCAAGTTCGGATTCACCCATATTATCTAAATCAATTCGCAAAGCATTGATTCCAATTTTGTTTAATTCTTCAGAAACATTTTTTGCACCCGTTTCTTTATTCGATCTAAAACCATGCACTACAATAGCAATTTCTTTTTTGTCATCAACTTTGTGTAAAACTCCACAAATCTTTCCAAAAGGACCATCAAAAAAAACTTTCTCTTGCAAAAAGATCACCTTTCTTTCATCCAGTGTCTGCGAGCCATTTGGGTTTGGAAATGATGCCAAACTTTAGCTGTGTCCATTGGTTCAGGGATTGTTTTACCTTTCTTTAGTTCGCGTCTTACCCCTTCAAGAGTAGTTGCTTTGATTTCTGTTAAACCGTTTCCTACTTCTTCAGGAGTATGCGCGTCACTTGTTGCTAAAGGCGCAACTTTTCCCTTTGCTTTTGTTTCATAAAAATCTAGCGCGTTATCATTAAGACCCATATAATATGCTCGCGCATTAAACACTTCCATTGCAGTGAAATGCTTTAACTTTTTTGGAAAATCTTTAAAGTTTTTTCTAGGCCAATCAAAAGGATGAGGACAAGACAGCAAAGCATCTTGTGATTTTACTTCATCAAGAATCTTTCCAAAAGAAGTTGGTTTGATTTCTTCCTGCAGAAAATACGCGATAACTTCTCCGTTACATTTACCGTTTTCAATAACCTTTATTTCTTCTCCAGGAACTAATAACACACCTGCTTTCTTTGCTTTCTCTTTTACCTTGCCTTTTGTATACGCATTCATATTGTCGTGATCTGTTAACGAAAAACCCCATTTGTGTTTCTTGCATTTTTTGATAATTGTTTCAGGTTTAGATAGAGCATCTACGCTGTAACGCGAATGTAAGTGTAAATCAAATAACATAATAATCTATAGAAAAGAGAACTATTTAAAGGAATTCCAA
>JABIDZ010000054.1 GCA_018651445.1 Candidatus Iainarchaeum sp.
ATTGTATTTTTTCGCAGCTTGTAGTTTGATTGATTCAAGTGCTGCTTTTAATTCTCCAAACAACTCTTTTACTTTTAATAATTGTTTTTCTTTGTTCTCAAAGTCTTCAGAGTTTAGGATTAATTTAATCTTTGCTAATCGCGAGTTAGTTATTGGTGGGATAAACTTTATTTTAATAAATTCTTTTTCATCAAACACAAGTTCTTTTTCCAGTTTAGTTATTAACCCAAAACATTTTTTGGTTAATTCTTCAATTGCAAGTACAATCTCGCTACTCTGATTATATTTTTCTTCTTCTAGTTCACGCGCTCTAGTTTCAAATAAAGCATATTCTTCTTGTAACAGGACGAAGTTCTTGCGTGCTTTTTCTGGTTCAAAAGCAATTTCTTTTTCAATCTCATTTTTTAACAAAAATATGTTTTCTTTTATCGCGTCAAGCTCAGTGCTATTTTCTATTGGTGTGCTTGATTGTAAAGCATCCCAAATATTTTTTATCTCTTCAAGAATCGTTTGATCTACGTCAAAAGTCAGTTCTTCAATCAAAGCAAGAGCTTGGGAATAACTTTTTTCATCATCTTTTTTGAGCAAAGCAAGCACGGTGTTAATAACGTCGTCTAGTTTTTCTTTTTCATTATCTAAACCAAGTTTTGCAAGTTCTTGTTGTTTTGCGTTTAGTTCTGCAATCTTTTGTTCGATTTCTTCTTTTAACAAAGCAAGCATAGTTTCATTGTCTTTGTCCTGTTTTAGTTGTTCTAATCTTTGTAAACTGGCTTGTAACAACTTTTCCGCTTCGGCGGTTTTTGATGAATCAAAATCATATTCTAAAAACGTTTCTATTTGTTTTGAAATAGTTGTTTCGTTGTACGTATTTAATTCGTTCAAGAGTTCACTAAGTTGAGTATAATAATAGTCTAGGACATTGTTGATTTTTAATTGTATGAAATATTTGCGTTCTTCTTTTTCCAAAAACGCTTGGTTTTTCAAAACGACTTTGTTTTCAATAATCGATTTTTGTTTTTTTGTGCCAAGCGAATCCGATATTTCAATATTTGTCTGCTCCGCATCATAAACAAAAGGTAAGAACAAGCTTCCTACTACTGATTCATCAGAATTATTTTTAGCAATAAATTCATAAGTGATAATTTGAGTATATTCGCTGGTTTGTCTTCTAGACGTTTCATGTAAACTAGTGGTAATAAGATTAGTTAGATAAAAAAACACAGATATTTTTGTTGTTTCGTTTGCATTTTCAACAACAAAGTAGACTTTGTTGTTTTCTAAGTAATAATTAATTTCATCACCATTAACCATGACAATGATTTTGTTACAATTATTTGGGCGCAGTGTTTCGACTAGAACTTTTGTTAATGTGATGTTATTTGCGAATGAAATGTTTCGTTGAACCAAGCTTTCTTTGTTTGTAGCAAAAATGATTTTTTCCATTTCAACAGATTCAATTTTATCAACTAATATAAATTCAGCAATTGTTTTGCCGGCAGGAACGGTAGTTAAAACTAAAACAACTCCGTTTTCAGGAAAAACGGATTCGATTACAGGGTCTTTTCTGAGCAGTTCGCCATCAAATTCTAATACAATTCTAACGCGCTTAATAATGTGTTGAAAGGGATTAGTAATTATAACTTGTGCAACCGAATTAAAATCTTCATTTGTTTTTATGATAGAAGTATTTAGAATATTGATGGATATAGTTGATTTAATATATTCAATTTGATTCGTAATCAACACAGCGTTCATCTTTTCGGTTTGTGTTTGTAGCATTAACAATAATTCTTCTTTCACTGGTAAAATATTTTCAATAATCAGTTCTGTTCCGTTCAAATAAGTATTCCATGCGATTAATTTGGCATTAACTTTTTCTAATTCTTGTTCAATGCCAGGGTTGTCAGTATACATTAATAGTTCTTCAAGCCCGGCTTTAAGAACAAACAACTCGTTTATTTGTTCTTCAATTTTATTTATTGTATTGTCTTCATTTATTTCGGTTAATGCTTGTTGTTTTATCTTTTCACACGCTGCACTAAAATAAAACAAATTCTCAGAAGTTACTTTTTCTTGTTTTAGTTGTTTAAAGAGATTTTCTAGTTCTTGCAAAGAGTAATTATCAAAGATCTTATCTAGTGTATCAAAACAACTTTTTGTAATGTCAACTTGTTTTGCTTTTAATTCTTCAAAATTATTTATTCCTTGTTCTAAGTCGTCTCTTTTTTCAATCATGGCACGACAATAATTAAATTCATCAGGGGTTTGAATTGTTTTTGTTGCAAAAAATAGCATCTCTGAATGGATATTAGTTAATGGTTCATTTTTGAGTTCTAGTTTCATTTCTTTTAAATCAATAGCTTTTTTCTTACATAGTTCAGCTAGTTTACCGTTTCGTTCTTGTTGTAGAAATAACAGTCGAGTCTCAATCTCAATGAAGGCATTTCTTAGGATTTTTATTTGTGACATTTCTTCTCCAATTGTAAGTGCATTCTTTCCTTTCCTTTGTTTTAAATCCAAAAATATGCTTGTTTTTTGATTGAATAAATCCAAAAGGTTTTCATTTGAAGAGATTGTTCCGGTTGATAGTTTGCTTTCAATAAAATCAATTGTTTCATTGTCTTTTACCTGTTCAAATAATAATTTACAGCTCGCATATTTTTCTTCAACTTCTTCCCAAAATGCGTCTTGCTTTTTTAGCAGTGCTTCAAACGTAATGCTAGTATTATTTACCAAATCAGCAAATCGTTTTAATGCCGAGTTATTAATTCCGCCAATATCCGAATATAGTTTCATAAACTCGCTTGCCGGTAACATTTGTAATGCGGATAAGCTTTCATCCGAATAAAGTTTAACTTCAAAATAATTAATTGTTTTATTTAATCCCTTTGCGATAAATGGAAAGTCACTTTCTTTTCCAAGTCCGAGTTTTTCTAGGATGGTCCCTTCAACAACATCAAAGCTTTGCATCCAAAAAGATTCTTTCTCTATTAAGTTTGGCATAACTTTTCTTGCATTTGAATTGTTAAATGCATTTACTTTATTCAAATAAAAAGAAACATATGTGTCGCTATTTGTTGCGCCATTTTCAAGTTCAGTTAAGACTTGTCTTAATTCAGTGAGGGAATAAAATAGTTTTTCTTCTTTTAATAAATCAATTTTTTCTTTTGATAAATATTGTTCTTCAGCCGAAACGATATCAAAACTCTTTTTTATTCCTAAATCA
>JABIDZ010000097.1 GCA_018651445.1 Candidatus Iainarchaeum sp.
AACAAATGTTTTGATTTGGACGGACAACAAAAAAGGTTCAATAGCTCCAAGAATAGCTAAAACATTTTATGATGAACTCAAAGAAATGGGTTGTAATATTTCTCTTATTGTGGGTAAACCAACAACAAAGATTGGTTTTGCGCCAAAAAGAATTAACGAAGCAATCTTTTCTCTTGATGAAGGAGATGTTTACGCAGTTATTGCTTCGCACGGAAAAGGTTATACTAGTAAAAACAAGAAAAGAGTTTTAATTAAAAAATTAATTGCAAAACAAGGATTTCGAATGATTTCGATGTTGTCTCTTGCTTCGATTAAATCAAATAAAGTAAATGCTTTTCTAAAATCTCTTAACCATAATCAAAAAGAAGTTGAGTCTTTGAACAAAAGAATAGCGCGCGCAATGGAAAAAACAAGCGAAGTTCGAATTACGTGTTCCAAAGGAACTGATTTGAGTTTGAACATAGAAGATCGTCCAATCATAATGAATCACGCGAATTGGAAAGAGTATTCAACAAATTATCCTGTTGGAGAAACGTATACGGTGCCGGTAGAAGATTCTGCGATAGGAAAAGCGGTTGTGTCTTCTTACAAAGTTTCGGGAAAAACAATTTTGCCAAAAAAGCCAGTTGAAATGGTTTTTGAAGAAGGCTTATTAGTAGAAACAACTGGAAAAGAAATGGCGCACAACGTTAACATGACAATTAAATCAAATAAAAAATTTAAAACAGAGGACTATGAAGATGCTGTGCGAACAATTGCAGAGTTTGGAATCGGAACAAACAAAAAAGCGAGTATTGTGGGTGCGATGATTTGTGACGAAAAAACATATGGTACTTGTCACATCGCAATCGGCAGTAATAAACACATGGGTGGAAATAATTATTGTTTAGGTCACTTTGATAGCGTGATAGTTAAACCAACTATTTACTTTGACGACAAAATGATTATGGAAAAAGGAAAATTACTTCTTTGATTTCAAATACGCTTCAATACTTCGATCATACTCGGCTTCAGTTTCTTTGTCAAAATAACATGCAGGTAATTCTTCTCTTTCGCGGTGGTATTTAACACACTCGCAACAAATACCTTTTCTTTCGCAATCGTATGTGCATTTACAATTTTTTAGATTAGTTTCTTTTTTACATTCCATTCGGGACAACTCCCGAGCACTTGTGCTATCTTCGCTGTAGCTCGATATCACTGAATACTCGATAATGCACGAGGCAGGATTCGAACCTGCGAACGCACTAAGCGACTGGATTTTGAGTCCAGTAGGTTTGACCGCTTCCCTACCCGTGCAGATATAAAAAATTGGGGGTGATGCTAATAAAAACCTTGTGTGTGCCATTGATTAAATCTATCTAAATGCTTTTGATTTTTGGGTTGAACAATTTTAAAAAATTGTTTTGTCTTTGATTTACTTCTAATATATATTCTATATGATGGTTTGTACCCTCTGGAAGATTTAATTATTCTCGTTGTCGGTTGTAAATTTATTGATTGGAATATAAGACTTGTTTGTTCTGCGAGTTGTTTTGAAATTGTTGAGATAAATACTTCGGGTATGTGTCGACAAGATTTTTGCCATTTGCTTGCATTTTTATTATATGATTTACTAAAACAAATACATCCATCCGTATCAAACAAACCGCGTAAGAAACTTTGCATTAGCATTTTATCCGATAAAATGAGTTCAGGAACTTTAACACGCATGCTTTTCTCGCCAACCGGCATTCCCGTACCAACAAAAGCATCTATTATTCTCTTTTCACTAACATAAATTCCGTATGTTCTCCAGTACGGATAATTTCGCGGATTAACTTTTTTGTCAAAGACTTTTTGAAACAAAAAACTTATTCTTTCATCATAATATGGTTTTTCATCTTTTGGATTTCCGGTTATGAAAAGTGATGTACTTGATTTGCCTTTGCTCATCCACCCGTCGCCGGCAAAAGCACCCAATAGTTCGGCAAAATATTTATCCATTCAATAAAATTTTGTTTCGGGTATTTAAATAGATTTTGAGGGGTCAATGCCGGCGTTGACTTTCATTCAAATTCCAAAAAATCGCCTTGTTTTAGCAAAGGGCTTTTCTTTGCTGAAATAACTAGCGTTCCTTCTTGTCCAGGAATCAAATCAGAAACTTTTTCGCGTTCTTTTCTAACTTCCATTATCTTTAAAGGGATTTCATTCGCAAGTGCTTTCATTCCAGATTTTAATCTACCCGATTCTAAAAAACCGCTAATGAGTATTGTTGGGCCAACATTGTATACTCCGTTAACCTGAAACAAAGAAACATCTGTTTTACCAAAATCAATATCAACTAGTTTCTTGTCGCGAATATCTTCTGCAATAACATCAGTAACTAGTTTATCTGCTTTTTCTTTTTTATGTATTTTTTTTAGTTCAATTACTTTTTCTTTTCGAACTTCTTGTTTGATTTGTGCTTGCCTATGTAAAGGGATAATTGGCTCGCTTGTTTCTACAGCCGTCTTTTTTCGTTTGAATAATCCAAAACACATAACTAGTTATAGTTTAAAAAAAGTTAAAAACTAGTATGAATCATTCTTGCAAGTAGCCGCCTTTTTGCAGAGCCCACAATTCTTTGTAAACACCCCTTTTCTTTATTAGAGTCGCGTGTTTACCTATTTGAACAATTTTTCCTTTGTCCATTACAACAATTTTATCAGAATGCATTATTGTGCTTAATCTATGTGCAATGATTATGGTTGTCCGCCCTTTCATTAACTTCCACAAAGCTTTTTGTATTTCCATCTCTGTTTTTGAGTCAAGCGCGCTAGTAGCTTCGTCTAGCACAAGAATCTTTTTGTTTGCAAGCAACGCTCTTGCTACAGAAAGTCGTTGTTTTTCTCCACCAGAAAGCTTGATTCCGCGTTCTCCAACCATCGTCTGTTCTTTGTCTGGTAAAGACTGAACAAATTTGTAAAACTGTGCAGCTTTTAGAGCTTTCACAACTTCTTTTTTGGTTGCATTTGGCTTTGAAAACTTTATATTGTTTTCAATAGAGTCATTAAACAAAATTCCTTCTTGTGGAACGATACTCATTTCGTTTCGTAGAGACTCTTGTTTTACATATGCAATGTCTTTTCCATCAACGTGTATGCTTCCTTTGTTGAGATCATATAATCGATAAAGTAATTTAACGATAGTAGTTTTTCCGCTACCTGAGTGCCCAACTAAAGCAACTTTTTCATTTGGTTGTATATCCAAATCCATTCCCTTAATTATTTTTCTTTTGTGATAGCTGAAATGAATATCTTTGAAGTTAATGCGTCCTTGCTTTACTTTAATTTCTTTTGCATCGGGTGCATCTTCTACTTCATTTTTTACTAGATCATATAGATTCAAACTCTGAAAATCTGCCATCGCGTTGTAAAAACTTCGTAAATGCCAAGTGAATCTTGATAATGGTCCAGCCATTCCAACATAAATTGTGTAAATGAATGCAACGGTTCCAATTGTTACTGTTCCATTTAACAAACCAAGTATGGGCGAAATTAATAATGCAAGTAGAGCTACAACAAATATTGTTCCGTGTCCTGACACCATCCATCTAGAATAACCCCAAACAGCAACTAGTCTATCCATGGTATTTGTACTCACATCAAAAAATTTAGTTTTTACATGCTCGTGTTTACCAAAAAACTTTATTGTTTCAATATTCATAAATGAGTCGCTTAGATATGCTTTTTCTATGTCTTCTGTTTGATTAAACAACACAAGTTTAGATTGTTGTTTTCTTAGGATATAAATACTGTAAATTATGAATGCTATAACCATTAGAGTAAGAATGATTGCTGAAAGCGGATCTAAGTAAACAAATGCGATTATAACAATTATGAATTCAATTGCTAACGGAAGCGTTTCAAATGCAAAGAAATCCGTTATACTTTCTTGTGCTCTGCTCCCACGAGTAAATCTTGCAATCAAGCTACCGGTTCGATGTGATGTGTGGAAACTATGCGATAAACCAACTATGTGATTAAAGAATTTGTTTTTCAAGTCGATAATCATTTTTTTCTCTAAGTTATTTATTGTATGAAATCGCATCCAGTCACTAATTATTCGGATTATGCCCGTAGTAACAAAAACAACTGCTAAAAGTATAATTATCTGGATAAATGCATCTTGTCCAAGCGTACCGTTAACGAATAGAGTTCCGTTGTCAATTAGTTCTTTGAACAAATATCGTTCAAGAACATGCACAAAACTAACGATGGTAACGAAGAAAGCCGTGATCGCAAAGTATTTTTTATAGGGTTTTGCGATTTTGTAGTACTCGCTTAAATTTCGTTTGAAATCAACTTTCTTTTTATTTGAATATTCCATTTTTTGCTCACCTGCACTTTTAAACTCTGTTGAGTTTAAACCTGCACTAAATAATGCCATCTCACTATGCTCGATGACATATCACTTTTGAAGACGCTACTGACGTCCGCAAATATTTTGAAGGCTATTAATATAGCTGCGGGTGATATAAATAAAGCTTTGTCAGAGCCCTATTCGACAAAACACGAATAAGGGCAATTGTTTATGCATATATTACACTTGATGCATTTGGTTTTATCAAAATCGGGGGCATCAAAACCACTTTGTGTTATTGCTTCTTTTGGACAAGCTTTTACTAAAGGACAAGCATGGTTTGCAGGGCATCTTTCTTTTATTATTCGAACCATGCAATAATTGTTTTTGAGTGGTTTTTAAATAGCTTTTAAGAAAAGAAAGAAATCAAAAAAGTTTCACTATTATGCTTAATTAGTCATTTGAACGTCTGCCACTTCGTGCTGTTAAAAACAGCACATTGTGTATAGGCGTTCGCGACATATCGCGAAGACGCAGGGGACGAGATTTGAACTCGCGCTCCCGGTGGGGAAATGGATTAGCAATCCACCGCATTTGACCGCTCTGCCACCCCTGCAAGCTTTTTCAAAGCTTGAGCAAAAGAATTTTACTGTTCGCTTCGCGACAGTAAGAAAGCTGTACTCAATAAGATTTTTCCATATGCTTTTGCTTAAAAATGTTGTGATTAGTAGCTAGAACTGGTATTATTTGCGTACTAATACCACGGCACAACAAGGTTCTGCATAGTTATTTGTACAAAGACTTGTGTCTGGCTTGTTCTTGCCTAGTTCGTTGTTTCCTTCTTGAAACACAACAAGCGTTTTAAGTAACTCTTCGCCGTTTCTTGCACAAAGAATCATTGCTCTTGCCCTTGTAGGGGTTTTTGAAATAGATTTGATGTATGAAAAGGGGGTTGTGTCAGTTGTGTTGATTCCTGATTCCATTTTTTCTGAGAGTTCAAATTCTCCGCCATAAAAAATTATTGATTCTGGACGAAAACCATAATCTCTCGCAAAATCTTTGCTAGTAATTATTTCGCCAGGTCCTAAAATAAATTCTTGTGTTCGCATAAACCCGGCATAATTTTGAGATAATGTGTGAGCAATTTGGGCTTGAGCGGGTGGGCTACAACTAGGCGGAAACGTAAGCGGAAGAATAATTACTAGTGTGAAACAGATAAGTAATAAAATTATTCCAATTTTAAAAAGTGTCTTGCCCTTTTTTCTAATACTCTCTTTCTTTATTTTTGAAAAAATGCTTATTATTAATATTAAAATGCTAATTGATGTTATTATTGATCCTATGAGAAAGAGAATATTGCCAAGCGTGGTTGAGATAGGTTCTGGTTGGTATGCACAAGCAAATACTTGCGGAATAAATGTTAATAAAACTAAAAGCAATAACAGAATCTTTTTCATAAAAATCAAAATTCCAATTCAATTGTTAGATTATCCATCGCAATTCCGCGTAACAACTTTCCTTGCAAAGGTTTTTTTCCTTCTGTGAAAACTTCAAGAGTTCCCCACAACTCGTCGCCACCAAATTTGAAAGTTCCTTTTGCACTAACAAGCCCGACTTCTTCAACGTTTTCTCGCGTACCATCAACGTCAATTATTCCTTCGAGTAACTTTCCATTAATGTCTTTTACACTCGCCTTGCGAACTTTGTGGGCATCCATTCCTTCTTTGATACATTTCAAAACGTTATCTCCTTCTTCTAAAATAAGTTTTAATACATCCATTTTCTTTACTGTTTTTTCTGTTCCCATTATCTCGTCAAACATAGTCATAGTATAGTTAGTGCGTTTCGAATATTTAATTTTTTGTTTTTGAGGAAGAATCTAGTCTAGAGTGATAAGTTCGTATTTTCGCGAACCAAGGCCAATTTCTTCACCATATTCTAGAGTATGTTCGCCAGAAAAAACCTTTTTTCCTTCTTGTTTACGAATCAGATCAAGACAAGCTTGGTCAAGAGCAATAGGGTCGCGACTTGCAAGCAAACCAAGATCTTTTGCAATTGGTTTCATTTCGGTTCCCTCACAGTCACAATGTTTTGTTATCTGTGTTGCAAAAGAAATGTATGTAACTTCTTTGTCCTTTTGAGCAGCAAAAGCATATTCTGCAAGCATTTCGTTAAACGTTTTTGGTCTAACAGCTAACCAATTAATTGTCATTGCGCCAGAAGGACAAACAGCTATACACATTGCACAACCAATACATTTTTTCTTGTCAACATGTGGGATCTTTGAAATAATACAAGCGTCAACAGGACAATGTTTTGTGCAAGTCATACACTTTGTGCATTTAAGCGGATTAAGAATGGGTTTGGCATGTGCGTGCATAGCAAGTTTTCCTCGTCGATTCGCACACCCCATTGCTAATTGTTTTATCGCGCCTCCAAAACCAGCCATCATATGTCCTTTGAAATGACTTATCACAAGCATTTGTTTTGCATCAGCAATTCTTTTTCCTATAAAAAAAGAATCAAAATGTTTTAGCTTAATTTTGATTTCGGTTACTTTATCCTCTTCATCTGCGATGCGAACAGGTATTTGTGTAAAACCATGGTCTTTAGCAGTTTCTAAATGATCTTTTGTAATCGTTCTTGAACCCTTGTACAAAACATTTGTATCCGTAAAAAAGGGTTCGCACTTCTTGTCTTTCAAATACTCAATTATTCCTTCGTAGTTCTCTGGTTTTATGAATGTTATATTTCCTTTTTCTCCGAAATGAATTTTCAAAGGAATACTTCCGCTAAAACCAGGATCAACTTTTGCGAGTAATTTTTTGCTTGCTTCGTTAACTTTGTTTTTGTCAGAAAAATCTTCCATTGCAATAAAATAAACTTTTTCCATATCATGGTGTAGCTTTTTGTTCTTTTAAACTTATTTTTAATACACTTTATTGAGTTAATTCGTGGTTTTTAAAAAATACATTTAAATACGCTTCGGGCAACAATTATTCTGATGTGAGGTTGCAGTTTGACTTCGGTTTTGTTGTTTCTTCGCATCACTTTTTGTAATTAGTTTTTTTTAGTTGTTTGTTATTTGTTCGTTAAGTTCTATTTCAAAAAAGGTTTGCTAAACAAGCCTTGCTTTTTTCCAATCCATTCTTTTTGTAATTATGATTGAAATAAAGAACGAAATCATTATTGCACCGGGAAAAGCTAGCCACAAACCCAAGGTGCCTAAGTAAAATGGTAGAGTTGCAGCAATTAGTATTTGGAATGCTAAGAGTAATATTGAAAGAGTCATTGCTTTTTTTGTTGCACCCGCTCCGCGAATAGCTCCAAGCATTACGGTTTGGATTCCTAAAAATCCAAATGTAACTGCCATAACCTTAATGAATTCGCTAGCATTTCTTATTACTTCGAGTTCACCTGGAACAAAAATTGCCACAAGCAATTCTGATAAAACAAATAATAAAATTCCAAGCGCGGTTAATGCAACAAAAGAAATTGCACTTGCTTTTTTTAGAGTTTTTCCGATTAAATCAAATTTCTTTGCGCCAATTTGTTGTCCGACAATAGCACTCACGGCTATTGAAACACTTAATGCAGGCATAAAAACAAAACTAAATAACCTTAGGCCCAAACCAAAACTCGCTAAGATTACCGTACCATATGCTGCTGCAATAAAAGTGATTACAATCATCCCTACAGAGTGTGAAAAAAACTCTATTGATGATGGCCAACCAATCCGAAGTAATCTTTTCTGTGTTTTAAAACTAATTAAACAACAAGATTTTCGGATATAAATTCCTCTTTTTCCGCGTAGTAAAATAATCATCCCAAGTAACGCAGAAATCGCGGTAGTGATTAGGGTTGCCCATGCCGCGCCCGCAACACCACTAGCAGGAATAATTCCGTACCCAAAAATAAATATCGGGTCTAAGAAAAAATTTAGTATTACTGTAACAAGAACGATTATCATTGGGATTTTTACTTCGCCAATCCCTCGTAGCAAAGATGCAAATGCCGAGTATGTAAAAGTAAATACTGTTGTTAGGAATGAAACTAGTAAATAGCTTAATGCGAGTGGGAAAACATTTGCTTCAACACCCATAAGCGTTATGATTGGTTCTGCAAGTAACAAACCAATTATTGTAAAAATAATTCCAAAGAAAACCATTCCTACAATTGTTTGTGTTGAAATAAAATCAATATTTTTTTGATCATTTTTTCCTTTGTATTGTGCAACTAGAATGCTTCCTGCCATTCCTATTCCACTACCGAGTGCAACAATCAAAAAAACAACGGGGAACGAAATTGACACGGCAGCAACAGCTTCTTTTCCTAGTTGTCCAACCCAAAAAGTGTCTGTGATTTGATAAACGGTTTGTAATAAATTTGTTATAAGAATCGGGATTGCAAGCAAAATAATTGCTTTTGTAATCGGCATTTCAGTTAGATTTGCGAATTTACTTTTCATAAAAAGAATTTACTTGGTTGACTTTAAATAATGTTGTCTAACTTTTTCATCAAGTTGTTC
>JABIDZ010000061.1 GCA_018651445.1 Candidatus Iainarchaeum sp.
CTGTACACTCAAGAACTTTTGCAATTTTACTTGAGTCAATATTACTAATCCCGTAATTTGGTAATTCGTCCATGTGAATCAAACCAGTTACACCAGTTGCTTTTGCGTAATCACTTAACTCGCTTCCAAATCTTCGGGTACCAACTTTTTTTCCTAAAAATCCTTTCATTCGGGTTAATTTCATTCCAAATACTTTTTTACCGCAAACAAATTTACAATCACTGTTTGATAAGATTTGTGAAATATCTTTTATTTCTCCAAATAAATATTCTTTACTAAGTTTTCTAAAAGCAATTTTTAAATCTAATAGATCTAATTGTCTTTGCACTTCTTTTTCAACGAGTAAACCAATTTGTGCTAAGTCTTGACAACCTTTTACTTCTACTCTTGCACCTTCTGCAATAGAAACGTTTACGTCTTGTCGAATAGTTCCTTTTCCTCTTTTTGTTTTGCCCGTTAAACGCATCATTTCTCCAATCTTCTTTGCAGTTTCAATTGCTTCTCCAGGAGTTCTAATGTCTGGTTCTGTTGCTAACTCAATTAGTGGGATTCCTAATCGATCTAAATTATAATATATTTTTCCAGCTTCTTTTTTGATCGGTCTTGCTGCGTCTTCTTCTAAAACAATTGTTTGTACGCGAATCTTTTTTCCTTTAGCAATTTCAAATTCGCCTCCAAGAGAAACAAGCATTGTTCGCTGAAAAGCGCTAGTGTTACTACCATCAACAATTGCTTTTCTCATTACAACTGCTTCGTTAACAATATTACTATTACAAAGTGACGCAACTTCAAGAATAGTTTTGAATGCGTCTTTGTCAAGGGGCTGTGGTGGTTCTTCATCTGTTTCAACTAAAGAAATTAATCCGGAGTTTCCTTGGTAATAAAAAGTTTCGTTTCGCTTGAAAGCTTCTTTTGCGGTACGATCAAATTCTCCAAGTTCACTAGCAACAGGACGTAGTTTTCGTTCAACAGTAAAATTAATTTCGTCACTTAGTTTGCTTTGTGTTCGGATAAATAGTTTTCCAGTGTTTAATTGCTGGTGAACTTCAAGGCCTGCTTTCAAACCTAATTTAGCGTAGTCAATGTTGTTCATCTTATTAGATTAGAAAAGGGAAAAGAATTAAAAATAGAAATTTTTTGTTATTGGTTTAGAATTTTGTTTATTTAACAATAACCGTAGTAAACACACATGCTGTTTGAAGAATAAGATATTCCCCAACCTGAGTCGCCACCATAAATCGAAAGAGTTCTTCCTGCGGGTTGTATATAATTTGGATAATAACTATTGTAGCTTACCGGATAATAACTTGAGTATGCATATCCGCCATAATAATTTGGTCTATATGCGGTTGGATAATATGAAGAATACTGTGAATTGTAATAATTATAACTTGGGTAATACGCGTTTGAATACCCATAACCGGTTGTATATGGTGTAGAATAGTATACGGTTGGTTGGTAGTTGTCAGTGTAATAATATGTATTGAATCCTTGGTAAGCAAATGCTCCGCCTAAGATTGCTAGTAATGCAATTAACATTAAGACTATTCTATAATTCATATTAATCATATATATTTGCTATTTATAAATATATAAACCTTTTGCTCACCGTAACAAGTGAACTATTCTTCGTATGTTTCAACATTAGAAAATTCAGAGATTTCTCCACGCAAATTCTTTGGAAGTAATTCGCTAGCTTCTTTTTTAGAATAATTTCCTAAAAGCCAAGATAGTTTTACAAAAGCTGTTTCTGGTAACATGTCTTCGCCAGGGATAACTCCAAGGGTGGTTAGATCAGTTCCCTTGTTGTATATGTGCATATGCACTCTTCCAAATAAACAAGTTGAAGTCATAACTGCCACGCCGCCGCTATCAACAAACTTTTTGATAGCTGGAAAAATCTTTTTGTTTGCTTCAGAAATCTTATCTGGGCAATGTCCGGGAGTATGTCCTAAACCCGTTCCTTCAATAACAAGTCCTTTGAATTTTTTTTCGGTGTAAAACTCGAATTGTTCCGGAAACATATTAATACTAATTTTCATTAAAGCAACTTTGTTTTCAAATTTGTCTTTAAGAACAACTTTTTCCTCGCTTTTTTTTGCATAATCTTTTTTCAAAAACTTTATTTCTCCATTTTGGTAATTAACTAATGCAATTGGCGTGTCATTAACTGCTTTGAACGCGTCTCTTCGTGAAGTATGTAACTTTCTTGTTTTGCAAGCAGGTAAAATTGCGCAATTAATGTCGTTAGTTGAATCATGCATACAAATTGCAACCCCGGCAAAATCACTTTGCGTAATAAAATTAGCTGCACAAATAAGATTCATTGCGGCATCACTGCTACCGCGGTCACTTGATCTCTGTGCTCCAACTAAAATAATTGGTAAAGGACATTTTTCTAAAACAAATGAGAGTGCTGCAGAAGCAACTGCCATATTATCAGTTCCCATGCTAATAATCACACCCGCCGATCCTTTTTTGTAAGCTTTTTCAACTTCTTTTGCAATTAAACTAAAATGTTCAAATCGAAAATCATCGGTCCACATATTTCCAATGTGTGCACTATCAAAATTAGCCATTTTTGTTAGCTCTGGAAACATTGTTAGCATGTCGCCTATATCAAATGAACTATAAACGGCGCCACTTTTGTAATCAACTCTTGAAGCAATTGTTCCCCCCGTGTGTAAAATGCTAATTGTTGGTAGTTTTGAATTTTTTGCAAAAGCTTTTTTCTTTGCTTTTCCAACGCCCTTCGCTTTACCTCTAGACTTAACATCTTTTATTTTTGTAATATCAAAACCCGCGTTATAACCCGTATTCATTTTAACCATTAAGTTTTCATTGAGCGAAGGGATGATAGTTCCTGCTACGCTACTACCTTTGGAAGAAAATTCGACTAACATACCTTCTTCTAATTTGTTTTTCTTGTAAAATTCTTTTAGCTTCATAACATAAACAACTACAAAACATTTTTTAATTGCTTTTAGCAATTCCCATCTAGTGTGGTTTTCAAACAATAAACGCTTTCTTTATCAATTAATTCATAGGTAGTAACTGGGTCTTGTTCATTCCACTTTGCTAAACACTCATAAGCAAAGTTACATCCGCTACAATAATGCATTTCGCGAAATTCGTCTCCAAAAGGGAGTGTGTCTTCATTTTCACGAGTTTTACAAAAAGTATTTTCTTCGAAGGTAAACTCAATTTTTTCTTCGTCAAAACCAGCGTTTTGCCCTTCAAAAGTTATTATTGATCTATACTCGCCTATAACAGGGGTTTCGAATTCTATTACAAAAATATGTCCAAAACTAACCGCAATTCGGTTTACTGTTTGTTCTTCAAAAACTTCTCCAGTGTTAACCCATCGCTTACCAACCTTTTTTTCAAGGAGCATAGAAACATTACCAAAGGCCATATCGAATTCACCTGAATTCTCTGTAGCAACTTCTAAAATTATTTTACTGCCAACTTGTGTTTTGTCGATTTTAATTATTCTTGCTTGGGCAGGTTCTTTTCCAACATAAACTCTACAAATAGGGACAATGTCTTTGATACAACGCAAGTACACGCTTGTTCTAACTTGGTTCTTTGTTTTTAAATAATCATAATCCCAAGTAATGTCTTTGTTGCATGCTTCGTTTTGCGGACAACATAATTCGGTCGAAGTACATTCAAAGGATAATTCGCGATCGAGTAAATCGAACATTCCTTTTGTTATCAAAGAATCTCTTTCGATTTTTTCTTCTCCAAGATAAAATAAATTTCCAAGGTTATCCGGGTTTTCTGCTTGTAAAAAGTTTTGTTTGATCTTTCCAACTAATGTTTCTTCTTGTTCTAAACCACCAAAGTAAAATAGGACTAACGCAATCAAAACAATTGCAATGACTGCCCAAACAACTAGTTGAACTGGTTTCATCTTCTTCGCCTCTTTCGTTTAGGATCGGTTAGAATAATTTCTTCTTTTAACAACCATTTGAAAACGCCGGTCAAAGCCATTACAAACAAAAATACCATTGCGTAACTAATCCAGTCATTTTGATAAGAAAACATGTGTTTGAATTCATCGCTCCAAACATATACTTGAAAAGTCATTATTGCAGCAATAACAAATGTAACTGAAATCAATAACCATCTACCTAACGTCATGAAAAGAAAACGAATTAGTAATATTTATTAGTTGTGCATGTCCAAAGACACTCTTTTTTGGATCTCAAACATCTTAATTACTTCTTTTGTAGTAGTTGCGTCAACTAGTTTTTTATCTGAGCGTAATTTAATCATTCTAGGGAATCTTAATGCTAAACCAATACCCTCTTTTTTTGCACAAGCGTGTAATGGGCTCTTTGTTATTTCATCTGCTAATGTTTCTACAACGTACTTGGGGGTAACCCAAAAGTCTGGTTCTAACTCAGTTACAACGTTATTTGGTTTCTTTTTAGAAATTGTTTTTGAGAGCAATGATTCTAGTTCGGTTAGAATGTCTTCAGTCATCCCTGTTCCGATTTTTGCAATGCTTTCAAGAACATCTTTTTCTTGGTTGTAAACTGCAACTAACAACGCACCTAAACCAAATTGTGTTCGCTTACCTTTTCCTTTGTAATAACCAATGATAACTGTGTCAACAGTGTCATCTAGCGTTCCTTTGTAAGAACGTTTTAATTTAATCCAAGCAAACTTTCTTGCACCTGCGATATAAGGTGCATTCAAATCTTTTGCTATTATTCCTTCAAGACCATTTCCAATCTTTTCTTCAAAAAACTTTTCTAATTCTTCGGGTTTATCAGTGATAATCATGTCGCTTAGCGTTATAATCTCGCCTTTCTTCAAAATTTCTTTTAATTTTTTTCTTCTTTTGATAAATGGTTCTTTCATTAAGTTTTTTCCATCAACAAACACTACGTCAAATAAAAATAATTTTAGCGGGTACTCTTTTGCTTTCTTTTCTACATCGTATTTTCGTTTTCTTTGAATTGTTATTTGAAATGGATAAAATTCTTGTGTATCATCGTTGTATGCTAATGCTTCTCCTTCAACAATACACTCTTTTGGTAATTGTTTTTTTGCTGCGTCAATTATTTCAGGAAACATTTTAGTAATTTCTTCGTTTTGTCTTGAAAAAATCTTTATGTCATTACCTTTCTTTGAAAGTTGTACGCGAAAACCATCGTACTTTGCTTCGACAGCGCATTTACCAAGCTTTTCAATAATTTCTTTTGCATTTGGTAGTCTTTCTGCAGCTGTCGGGCGAATAGGTGTTCCCGGAGTAATAGTTATTTCGTCAAGTCCAGCTAAACCCTTGTCTTTTAATTTGAAAGTTATTTCTCCTAGATCCGAATGGATATTATAAGCTGCTTCGATTCGTTCTCGTAAACTAATCTTGATTTTTCGTTGTTCTTCTTCTTTCATTTCTTTCCAATCCTTGTTTTGTTGTTTCCCAAACATTATTGCAAAAGCATCCATTATACTTGGGTCTCCAATCCCTAAACGAATATTTCCTAAAGGAATTCTTGCAATGAACTTTGCTTCGGCAGGTGTTGCGGAATTAAATAATTC
>JABIDZ010000098.1 GCA_018651445.1 Candidatus Iainarchaeum sp.
AAACCAAGCAACATAGAAAACTATGATGTAAACAAATAGCACGGCTCTGAAAAGAAAGTCGTGTGCGAATTCAATTGTTTGAACGTTCTGTGTGAGAATAATATTTATTGTTGTCCAAACGCGTAACAAATTAAATACATATCCAACAATTATTGCAAAAATAATTCCGATGAATTTTTTCTTCCATGAAATTCCAAAGCTTGCAAGCATTGCACTTACCAAAATAATTATTTCAAGTACGCCTGAACAAAGCCAAGAAATAATTATTGTTTTTCCAGACCCGGCTGGGCCAACAAGCATTTGATAATTTTCCCCAATAAATTCTATTACTTCAAGTCCTTGTAATTGCAATAATCCTTTTGCACCAAGCCCAGTTAACAAGTCAAAAAAGATTTCCGGGATCAAATAAGTTATTCCTGTTAAAATTAAATAAGATAAAACAAATCCTAGCATAAAAAAAGTAAATTGTTTTTTCTGACTCGATTTAATTTCTTCTTCTTTTTCTTTTAAATATTCGATTATAAAAGAAACGAAACCGTTTTTATTTTTCATAAAGATTAATTGTTTCAAAACAATTTAAACATTTGTTTTTCTTTTTTAGGGCAAAACCCCAAAACAAAAAGAATTAAATTAAACAAAGTAACTTCTTTATTATGGGTCGATTTCGCAGAAGTAAGAATGAAGGGAGACATGTTTGGAGATCTCTTGACGATCGGCTTAGAATGAAGCCGGAAGATTATGAACAAGAACGCTATGGTGGGCGCGATTCTTTTGGTAGAAATGAACGGCGAAGAGAATTAATGCCTCGCGGATTAGAAATGCAAACAGTTCAGATAAGTCGTCCACAAGATCTTCAGAAGGATATACAAATTGGTGCGCATGCGCATAGGTTAGCTGAAAAAGTATGTGCTTCCAAAAAGAATTTTTCAGATAGGCTTGGGGTACTTGCAGAAGTGATTAGGTATGAATCACAAAATTATATGCACAAAAATGCAAAAGGTGAAAGATTAGCGACGGTAGATGGAAAATATATTCGTATAACGACGCATTTGAAGTCAGAAGTATTTGTTAAAGAGTTATATCGTTCTATTCTTGAACGAAGTGAACGCGGAGAAAAATTAGGTTTTCGTCTTGGAGAACTAATTGATTTTTGGCTTCCGCGACAACGAGTACATTTAAATAATTTTTTTCGTAAAAACGCGAGTAAAATAAAACAATTGATTGATCGTGAAAGATTGACTAGGTCAAACCCTTATGCGGACGTTGTGCTTAGGCAATGTGAAGAATTTTTGGGGTCTCGTGGCGGAGGAAGACGTGGTGTTGTACGCGACAGGATATTTATGGATTATGCCGATGGTGGAGAAGTTCTGCAAACACCCGAAGAACACATGTTGGCGATGGAAGCGCTACAACATTTTTTTGACAAATTAAAACCACGATTGCCAAAAGGAAATTATCCGTTATTAAAAGAGTTCACTGCAATGAAAAGACAAATGCTCGCAAAACCAATTTAAGAAAATTATTTTTTCTTAACTTTTTGAGTTTTAACTTTTGGAATCAAATCTTTTTCAACCCAAGCCTTGAATTGTGTTAGCAAAACTTCGTAATCTGTTCGGCCATTTTCTTCGATCATTTTTTCTTTGAACAACAACATTTTGTTTGAAGCAAGAGAAGTATTTTCTGATTCAAGTAGATTAGGTAATCCTAATTCGTTTTTCTTTTCTACTAAAAACAATTTTGCGTTTCCGCGTAAACGAATTTCTGCCCAAATATCATTTACAGTTAATCCCGAAGTAGTTTGTATTTTTTTCAACAAATCACTTTCTTTCAAATTATCTTCTTGTAATTCAAGAGAATCTTTTGCAGCATCATATTTCATTAATGCTAACAAACCGCCTTCGCGAGAAGGGTCTTTATCCCAGTGCTTTTTTATCTCGGTTACTTCAACAACACGTCTATGTTTTGTAAGTGAACCCTTAAACCTAATTGGTCGAGCAACAACAACTAAATCAGTTGCTTTAAATGACGTAGTGGGTACGCCAAGATCGTTTACAACTCTGTCCCAAACCGAGTAAGATGAATCTGCGTGGATTGTTCCCATTACAACGTTTCCGGCAGCACCAACACGCATCGCTTCGTAGAGTACCTTAGCTTCAGTACTTCTTACTTCTCCAAGGATCAAAGCCGAATCACCTAAACGTAGAGCTGTTCGTAATGCTTCTGCAGGATCAACTTCGGTCTCGGTTTTTGAAACACTAATGGCGGATTTTGTTTTCATTCTTTGTATATTAAAACCAATATTTTTCATGTAATTAACGGGTAATTCTAGAGTGTCTTCTTGTATAAGTATACGTGAATTTTGTGGGATTTCGAGTATGCATGCTCCAAGCAAAGAAGTTTTTCCACTTCCACGAGAACCAGCAATTAATGTGGTTGATTGCATGTCAATCAAAAAAGCGATTAATCCTGCGGCAAGCGGATTAAGATAATTAACATCAATAAATTGTTCTAGAGTCCAAGGGGTTAGTTTGTGTAATCTAAAAGCAAACGCGGTTCCCGATGGTGATAAGGGCGGGCCTATAAGTGCTACACGTGTTTCAAGGTCCTGCAAATCAAAGTCAAGCACGGGGTGTGATTCATCAAACGGTCGAGAACTCATTGCACGAAGTTTTGATATCAAAGAGTTAGCTTCGTTATCAGTAAAAGTAACATTTGTTTGGCATTGGCCATAATCTGAGTGAACCAAATAAATTGGTTTTCCACCAATTGGTGCGTCAAGATAAATATCAGTTACTTTTCGATCATTAAGAAGTACTTCGAGTATCCCATAACCAACTGTGTAACGTGCAACAACTTTTCCAAGAGAAGAAATATCTTTTGGAGTGAGATCGACTTTATTGAATTTTGCTACTTCTTTGATTGTTGTTTCGTATAATCTTTCAAAGTATCTTCTTGATGTAGCAACCGTACTAAGAGAAGTTTTTCCAGGTTGGTACGAAGCAACGATTTCGCGTGTTTTGCTTAAAATAAAATATTGGTCTGGTGCGAGAGAATACTCTGGCGGATTAATATAATACAGTTTTTCTACTTTATCCGGATCCGAAAAGACTTGTACGCTTGATTCGCGTACCGCGTACTCGTCCATCAAACTAAATTCTTCCATTCCTTCAAAAGACAGTTTCGAACCAATGAAACTTGGTTTGATATCTGCTTCGAATAGAGATTTGTAAATAACATTTGTATTAGGAACTTCTTGTAATTCGGTTAACAATCTCTTTGCTTTTATTATCATTGAAGTTGCATTAAATCTATTTCGAATATCAATCAGAGTTGCAACATATGGTTCTGAACAATTAACATATTGTGGCGAACCATTTCTTATTTTTCCTTCTTCTTTTTTTAGTTCGTTGATTAAAGTTAAATACGCTAGCAACGGATCGTACGATAGTAAGTCGTTTGCAACTTTTACAATTAGTTTGTGTCGAGAAGAAAAGTATTGTTCACATTCTTTTCCTGCTTTTCCTAAGTGGTTGTAACTCCAAACACTTTCAACAATAAATTTTTGTGTTAGGTTAGCAATTTCCATTAGCATTTTTGTTTGTTCTTCTTCGTATACTCGTTCATAAACTTCTGAGAAAACAACTCGGTCTGCTTCAAGTTGTTGTAGTAATTTTAGAACATGGAATCTACAATGGTGGTCATCAGCAATCGAAGCAGAGTAAGCACAGTGTTTACAATCAAATACGAGCGTTCGTTTTCCGCCAAT
>JABIDZ010000064.1 GCA_018651445.1 Candidatus Iainarchaeum sp.
ACAAAACACATCGCCACCTTTCAAATAAATCTGACCAATAGGATCATTGAGATTTACATGATATGTCTCCTTTTCAAAAAGCTCTGCTGAAAAAGCTCTTCTCTGAGTAATATCGACCACTGAAAAAACTAGCCACACACAAAAAATCGCTATAACTGCAAAAACAATCCAATCTTTTTTCTTCAAACTCTTTTTCACGATGCCATCAAAGCTTTTTTTGAGTTTTTTCGCGTTTATATTTTTCACTTGCATTAAAATCTTTTTGTGTTTCTTCTTTAAATTCTTTCGCCAAGAGAAATAACACAACAGAATCAATCCGATTAGACCTGCTAGACTAATTAGTCTAGCAATTAATTCAATTAATGTTTTTTCATTTTGCAAAACAATCTTGCCTTTTCCAAATAATAAAACATATCCCGGCGTTGCCAAAAATGTTTCAATTCGCTTTCCTTTTTCATTTCGCGCAACCCAATTTTTAGACCAACTAATTTTAACTAAGATTGGAACAGAGTTATTTGAATCAACATTAATAACATATCTTTGACCATTCTTTCCTTTTTCAAAAGAAATTATTTTTGCATCAGGATTAGCATTAATTTGTTTATTTGTATCTGACCAAAAATAAATGGTTTCATCAGAACTATTAAACCAATTATTCGAGAAGTCGTGCCATTCATCAAATGTTGTAAAACTTTTTGCAACAACTTTATTTGGAATTACAACTAATTCTTTTTCTTTCAAAAAATACGAATTAAAAACCTGGTTCCATCGGACCGTTTTAATATCAAAGAAAAATGTATTTGAAAAATTATCTTCAAACGTGCGATTCAAAACAACCATCTCACTTTGAATTAAGTTCTGATCAATCTTTTTTGGCCAATTCACTGCGACAATCTGATTTAACGCTAACAAATCAATTTGTTTTTCTATAATCTCTGCATCTAGCTCTTCGCGACGATCAATCTTTACGCCCCACGTGGGTTGCGATGAATCAACAAAAGAACTAAAGCCAAATAATTTGCTACTCATAAATGCAGATTCGGAGAACAATCCAATCAACACTTCCGAATTCGTTTGATGCGAAAACGACGTATTGAATTCATGCACGCTTTGATTCAGTGGCAAAATTATTAATGTTCTCCCGTCAAATTTATGTTCAGATAAAACCCGAGTATAATCATTATGAACATTTATTTGTACTACTGAAAAAATAAGTATAACCAAAAAACACGCCGCTAAAACAAGCTTTCCGCTTTTTTTACTGTGTTTTATGAGCGGAAAGAAAATTGGGATAAAAACTAATGCAACTATGACTGAATGCAGTTTACTGAATTGAAAGCTAGCACTAACCAAACTCCATAATAAAACAAATCCCGTGATGATTGAAACAAAAAAGCCAATTGTGCGTACGAACATGTTTTTTCTTATAAACAATAGACTCCAAACAAAAGCGATTCCAACCAAAAATAATACTACGAGTGGCGTTTGAAAACTAAAACTGAGCAAGGGAATTGTCTTTATGTTTGCAAGCATTGGCAGCCACCAAAAACAGCTTAAAATCACTGAAAAAGCAAATACTTTTATCCCTACTATTTTCTCTTTTTCAAAGATAATGATTAACAAAACAAAAATCAACAAAACATATGCTAGAAAATGCGTTAGAAAACAGAGTGTCAAAAATATTGTTGGCAAAATCCATTTTTTCTTTTTGATCCCTGCACAAAAAGAACCAAGAAAAAGAAATACTAGTATTGTCAACAAATAAGCTGGAAGAAAACCCGTAATCATTGTTGCATCATATCCAATTCCGTTCCAACTTAAACCCCTTGAAATTAAATTATCTACCAAAAACCATGACGCGGTTAACACAAGCGTCATGCAATAAATATTTTCTTTTTTGTCAAATATTTGTTTTGAAAAATAATATGTTGCAAAAGGGAATAAACAAAAAATTGATCCGAGCAAAAGTTTCGTCGCAACCAATGGCGAAAAGAAAAACATTACTCCTGCTAAAAGATAATGAAACAATGGCGGATAATAAAGACCTTGTTGAAATCCTAAATAAAAATTCGGATTCCATCCACTGTAATCCGGCCACAAGTTCTCGTTAATATTTACGGCTAGATCCATGTGCCCCATTGAATCCCACACAGTAAAATCGTTTAACAAAAAGGTTGTTGCACCAAATAAAAAGTAAAATAGTAAAAACAAAAAGAAAATTACTTTAATTAAATCAAATCTATTCAATTTTTTCTCTAATTGGATTAAATTTTTTTGCATAACAAAAAAACAGTCTTCAAATTATTAAACTTAATCAATTATACTACGTAGTAAACATTACTAGGAAAACAATAAATACTACTTTTGCACATTATAATTCAATTAAAGAGGTATTTTGGTGGACAAACTTTTCAAAGCAAGTATGGTATTAGCAATAATTATTCTTCTTACCGGCCTTGTTTTTGCAGACGTTGTAGCAAACGCATCAGAAGAAGGTAACGATCAATGGAATATCTTTAGTTACACTAGTGCAGGGAACGGCAACACATATGTTTCTCACACCCTGAATGGTGCATTTGATGAACGCTTGAATTTGTGGGATGGCACAGTATTTGATGATCTCACAGTGTATAATGTTGACCCTGGTTACGAACTTGTACAAAAACGCTATGAATATTTTACTTGGACAAATACTTGGTGGAAATGGTATTTCCAAAGCACAGACACGATAACAGATTTTGATTACACAAGTCCTGATCCTCCTGGACCTAATCCATACCAATCAATAAGTGACTTTGAAATCAGTGATCCCGATTTACTTTATTGCATTGATGATTTTTGGTGGATGTCTGAGAAAACCGAAAAAGAATCTGTTTTAGGTAAAGACCCAATTGAC
>JABIDZ010000100.1 GCA_018651445.1 Candidatus Iainarchaeum sp.
GGTGCACAAGAATGCCAAACATATAATACTCACAGAGAATACTTCACAAAAGTAATGGCTGCAAATAACATTAATGAAGCAGATCAAGCAGATGTATTAGCTAATGTTAATTTCACAGTTAACCTATTAAGAGATGGATTTAGTAACGATTTCAAAGACGATTTCGATGGTTATATGATGCAGTTAGCAACTGGAACTCCAGAATACACACAAGAACTACGCGAATTATTCTTAAGTGATAAATTTAATGTTGAATGGAGCAACGAACCAGGTGCTTGGATGCCAGGAAAATACAATGCACGAATCATTGTAGAATTTGCAGAAGACAATTGGTCTTGGTATGACACAAACGATGTTGAAAGTGTTACTTTGTACTTAGAATACTTTGGAGAACCATATCCAAATAATCCAATTTACAACGTTGCTTTCAATGGAAGCGTTGGATTAAACAGTGATAATGGACGACTTGGTTACGGAGTTAATTACATACAAAAAACAGAAGAAGCAATGCTTATTAGCACCCAAGGAACAACAAATGTTTATGCAACGCCTAATCCGTTAAACAACGCTTTGACAGATGTAGAAACCAGTGTGTTACGCGGAACAGGAGCGTTCTTCGCAGCTAACGGACCTACTAGAGGAGATGTTTTGATTGTACAAAGACAAGGAAACACTATTGAATTTGTAATGAATCCAACTATTGCAGTTCCTATTATTATGGATGTAGAAAGAAGTACTGCTACTGACGCTTATGCATATTACTCGGCAGAAATTGATGGAGAACCACAAATGACCGGAAGTAGTTTTATGACTTGGAAAGGAATTGGACAAGGTTGTGTTGATTTTACTGGAGCAAGCATGACTAATTACGACGAAAGTCTTGATGAACGCGAAGAAAGCGGAGAAGGATACGGATTCTTTTGGCCAAATGCAGTTGCAAGCGGAAAAGTTTCTATGTACGGAGTATTCTTTGTACCACAAAAAAGCATTGCGAAACTTAGTGTTACAAAACAAAGCGAGACAGTTACTTTTGAAACAAATAATGACTCTGGATCAACAATCATAATTGGTTCTGGCCAAGGTGTTCAAACTTTGCGAGAAATCTTTGAAGGAATCGAGCAAGAAGAAATCTGTGTGAAAGGTGGAGAATACTTCTGGAACAACGGTACAGTTACAAGACAAATCGAAGACGCAATCCACTCACGAGAAAATACTTGTGCAGCTATACAATAACAAATTCACTCGTTAATTGTCGAATAATTAATTCAATTTTTAAATTACCTCTTGATTGACTCACATATGCAATACAATGTGATAAAAACTAAGTCATTTAATTTTTTATTCCAATCACTAGACAATAATACAAAACAATGGATTTACAAAATAATTTCTCAACTTGAAATTAATCCCTTTGTCGGAAAACCATTAGGATTCAACTGGTTTAGGGAAAAGAAATTTGAAGGCAAAAGATTGTATTATTTAATTTATTCAAATCAAAATACTGTTTTACTAGTCGCATTTGGAAAAAAGAAGAATCAAACGCAAATAATTACACAAATATTAAGACATAAAGAACGATACAAAGCGTTAATTAAAAATTAATGTCTAGCAGGCATAACGCGCCCTTCTTCAGCATCACGCAAAGAAGCATCTAATTGAAGTATAATATCGTCAGCTAGTTCTGCCTTTTTTTTAAGTCGAATATACTCTTCTTTTTGAATAGTAACTGTTTGAGTCATAGTCATATTCCACATTACAAAAATAAAAAGCTATCGTTTTTCTCATCAATTGCCGAAATTAGTTAATTAACTTTCCAAACTCTTTTTCATCGTTAAAAAGGTTTAAATATCTCAAAAAACATTTATTTACAGCTTAATTAGATAACCGGTGAATTCAAAATGGGACTAAAGAATTTGTATTATGCAATGGAAGATAAATGGTATAAGTTCTGGGACAAAATCGATTCTAAGATACCCGTGTATGGTATTATCGATAGAGTAGATTCAGTTATACCTAGTCTAATGTTATTCCTATTAATCATCGTATTTGTGATACTGTTTTTTGGGGCGACATTCTATTTTTCTCAAACAGACTATACTGCAACCTTTAATATTTATAGTGCGACTGGAACAAGCATAAATGATTCGCGAATTGGAATTACTCTGCTTGGTGAAGATGGCAGTACAATAAACACGCTTAATAAATTTACTAATAGTAGCGGAGTACTTGTTCTTGACGGGCTAATGCAAGGACAACAAGTCCAACTTGATATTGATTTGAGTAAAGGAACTTTTAGCGGAACGTTTAATGTTACAGGCGACATCGAAGAAGACGTTGTGCTACGCGAAAGTATTTCGCTAGAACCTATTAAACGAAACATTTATTTGAAAAATGAGCACGGATTAAATGTAACCGACCCGGTTGCCATAAATTTTTCTTGTCAGAATTCTAGTGTAATTCCAAATCCAAGTAACACAACAGTTAACGGTTCAATAACTATTACCGAACCATTAAATTGTATACGATTAATTGCAGGAATTAATTCGAACGAATACCAAAACAAAACTTATGAGATCACAACTAGTTCATTTGATATTATTCTTGAAAGATACGAACCCGCAAGCAGTACAATAAAAGTTAGGATGAAATACAATAACTTGCCCGCAAACGGAAGTTTTAATGTTAATTTGAGTGGGCGACAAGACTACTCAGTTATCACAAATAATTCAGAAGCAGTTTTTGAAGTACTCCCTGGAACTTATTTCTTATCAGTTTCAAGTAATTCGGCGGCGTACGGAACAATAAGCAAAACAATTACGGTTGACGGAGACGCTGTAGAAGATGTTGAACTAACCAAGAACGTTGTTGGAAGAATTGGAGTTATTGTTCGCGACGAAACTACGAACGCTTTGCTTGAGGGCGCAATTGTTACTCTAAAGAATGCTAGCGAACGCGGAATCGCAACTAGTAATACGGGTGCAAACGGAGAAGTAGTATTTGCGATTGTTGATAGTGGAAAATACTTTGTTAATGCTAAACTTCCGGGCGATTTAGATAGTGGTTATTTTTCAAAAACAATTGAATTAGATTCAGTTACTAGCGACATGAACATAGTCCTTGAACTTGAAAGAATTACTATTACAAACGCAGGAAAAGTTGTTGTAAGCGTTACGGATCAAGACGGAGAAGCTGTTGCAAATGCAAAAGTAATGTTGAAGTATGATGGGCGAGACACTTTAGTCGAGTTAAATGACTCAAGGAACTATGGAATTACTGACATCAACGGGAGTGTTGTTTTATTAGCTGGACAAGTAACTGGAAAAGTTTATGCTTCTGCAATAAAATATCCTTTTAGCGGAGTATCAAACGCTAAAAATGTGGCTTTGCAAAATGAAACAACATTTGATGTAGAAATGTTTGTAGGAAATACAACAGTACAAATTAATGCTGAGAATGAAATTGGTGAAAAAGTTAATGGAGAAGCACGATTATTTGATGGAGACGGAAGCGACGCAAGCGATTTGATTTCAATTGAAAATGGCATAGGACAAATAACAATTAAAGCAGGGAAAACTGTTTACCTTGCAGTGACAAGTGACTTAGAAGAAAACTATTATTCTGAAGTTAGATTTTTGTGGCCAGAAACAACGGAAAGTTTTGATGTAAAAATGTTGAGTGAGATTAATGAACCCGCTATTGCCATGGAAATCTACAATGAGGGCGGATCTTTGGTTAACTCATTACAACAAGGCAATGATTACTACGCTTTGTTTACAATTGATTCGGATCAGAGTTACAACGAAGTCATAACTCATTTTAGAACAGGAACAGAAGAGTTAATGGAAAATGATTATTTAGAAATTGATAGCGTTGAAGGCGCAGGAATCAACAGCGAAATACGTGGACAAAGTTATTCTCCTACTCGAGGCTATGCATTTGATTCAGAAAATTTAACAGGTAGCTTGGCTAAATGGGTTACATTAAAATGGAATAATTTTGGAATCGGAAGAAGAAAAATACGAATTAACTTTCGCGTTAAAACAACAACTCCAACAAACGAAGCACTACGCTTTTTTTGGAGAGCAGCTTTTGAAGACAATAAAAAACCATCTAGCAATTCCGTTGAAGAATTATATGACGACACTTATTCTTCAGACCCTTATTTTGTAGGAGAAGAAGCTGTTTGTGACACGCCTTTTTGTACGGTTGCCAAATGGATGTATGAC
>JABIDZ010000086.1 GCA_018651445.1 Candidatus Iainarchaeum sp.
GCAAAAGGAAAATTTGAATTTAACAAAAAAGGTTTTGAAGCAGAAGAGGACTTAGAATTTGAGGAAACAGAATAACTGGTGATTATTTGGGAATTGTTGATGCTTTAGTAAGAATTTCGCAATACTTACCCGAAATAAAAAATCCTGTTAAAGAAGTTTCTTTCAAAAATAAATTACTTTGGACCACAGCCGCATTAGTACTATTTTTCATAATGGGAAATATCTTTGTTGTTGGTCTTGACAAAACACAAGGATTCGGTTTAGACCTTGGTTTTGCACAAACTATTTTAGCAAGTCAAATTGGAACTATTATCACAGCCGGAATCGGACCAATTGTAATGGCATCAATTTTCTTACAATTATTTGTTGGAGCAAAACTAATTGACATCGATATTGGTTCTCCAGAAGGACGAGCAAAATTCCAAGCCCTACAAAAAGTATTAGCAGTTATTCTTTGTTTTGTAGAAGCAGTTGTTTATATTAATCCAGGCCTACTAGTGCCTGCAGGCGGAATAAGCTTATTCAACCCAATGTTTTGGGCAGTATTCTTACAAATCGCACTCGGTTCATTAGTATTATTATATTTAGACGAAATCGTATCCAAATACGGAATTGGATCCGGAATCAGTTTGTTTATTGCAGCTGGTGTGAGCGGGCAACTATTCTGGCAAATCTTTAGATTCCCCGTAGGAACAATAATTACTCAAGGAGGAATCTTGTGGAATTTATTTGCCTTTGGTGACTTACTCGGTATCTTACCCGTAATTGCAGTAATAATCATCTTTTTAGTGGTTGTATTTGCAGAAGGAATGCATGTGAATATCCCTATTACTATGGGTCACCGCGGAACAGGTGGAAGATATCCAGTAAAATTCATGTACGTAAGCAATATGCCCGTTATTTTAGCAATGGCATTATTCATGAACGTACGTATTTGGTCCAGCTTCGTACAAAACGTACCTATCTTGGGCGGAATCTTTGACTTTTTTGCATGGGCGACCATGATGCCAAATATCGGAAATAACCAGCTCTTTACCGCAGTTAGTAGTGGAAGCGGAAGTTTATTACAAGGAATTGTAATACAAGGATTTACTGCACTAACGATGAACGCTTTAATACAAGGATTTGTGTTCTTAGGACTATTGATCATAGCATGTATTATCTTTGGTTGGTTCTGGGTAGAAATGGGTGGACAAAGTACAGAAGCCGTTGCAAAACAACTAGAAAAAAGTGGAATGCAAATACCTGGTTTTCGCAAAGATCGACGTGTTATTGAAAAAGTATTGAATAGATATATCCCACCAATCACAATTTTGGGTTCGATTTTCGTTGCGTTATTAGCGGGTCTTGGAGACTTTGTTCTAGCTGGAATTGCATCAGGAACAGGAATATTATTAACCGTAGGAATCATTTACCGATTCTACGAAGAAATTGCTAAGAGCCAAGCAGATTTGCTTGCACCACTCTTAGGAAAGATATAAATCAAATACACAAAAACAAAGATTTATATTAGAGTTCAATTATTAGTTTTTCAGAGGCAGATGTTTAATGAAAAAAGTTTTAGCGATTTTGATTATATGTGTTCTAGCATTAGGTTTGATGTTTGGTTGTACTAGCGAGGAAACTAATGATCCTAGTGGGGTTACAAACAACGACGGAACTAATGTGACACAACCAAATAACACAGGAAACGGAGCAAGTACTGGAGGACCAACAGGTTCAGAAATACCTATGCCACCAGCACTGCCAGAATAAGAGGAATGGACATGAAAAAGATAATTTTATTATTGGCTGTTTTGTTATTAAGTTCGTTAACTTTGGCAGTCAACTTAGATAATGACTTTGGAACTTTTGAAGCCGGAAATGGCCCTTGGTCAGAAACAAATATCAACATTTACCGCGGATGGAATTTAATCCCCACCGCAGTCATGTACAATGCATATGGCAGATATAACTCATTGTTTGAAGAAGGCCAGAATATATGTTCAATGAATACTATTGGACAAGATGTATGGTATTATTCACCATTAACAAAAGGATATAATCAGATAGGAACTATTGAAGATTGGCAATGGCCAGATAGTCGAAACAATATTTTATTCCAAAATGAATTCAAAGCAAAACATTATTCGGTTTGGGGCGGATCCACTTGGTTGTATTCAAGAGAAAATTGTCTTCTGAAATCAGATGTTGGCGGAAGTCTTGTTTCATTATCATATGGTTCTCCAGGCAATACAAAATATTATAACACAAACGAATTGACTTTGAAAAAAGGGTGGAATTTTGTTGCAATTAGCCAATCAATGACCTATTATGGTAGAACACTGGAAGAGATTTTTGATGGTTGCGGAGCAGTGAAATTTAACATGTGGAATTCACAAACTCAAGATTGGGAATATAACCCAACAAAAGTATTTGACACAAGTGATTCGGCAGTTACCACACCATTAGGCGACTCTCAAGTATTTTCTACAATTGTTATAAAAACTACAAACGATTGTAAAATAATGGAAAATGTTGCAAATGGCGGCAGCTCAAGTGCACCGCCAGTATTACCAAACTAGTTAATTGGCGGCTTTTACCACCATTTTATCTTTTTCAGATGTATATTATTTAGACACATGAACCATAATTCAATAGAATTACGGACTTGGTTAATATTAAATACTAATTAAACTTTTGTATATCATGAGTATTGCGTACCAACAATTAAACAAAGTAAAAGGACAAAAAGGTTCAACAATAATCTCTGTAAAAAAAGTTTCAAAAAGTTATGGACAAAAAAAGGTTCTTGATGCAATATCATTTGATATTTCAGCAGGCGAAATATTTGGCTTGCTTGGAAGCAATGGTGCAGGAAAATCAACGATTACAAAAATAATGCTCGGATTTGAACTAGCAAACAAAGGAAAAGTAGTATTTTTTAATGGCGGCCCCTTTGATCACAAAACCAAGATTTCAATTGTTCCACAACAAATCGCCGCATATCTTGATTTTACTGTTCAAACAAATATGGAGTACTTTACATCTTTAACAAAAATTCCAAAAAAAGAACAAAAAAAGCGAATTGACTTTTTGTTAAACTGGTTGGATTTACAAGATTTTAAACAAATGAAGATAAGATATTTGAGTGGAGGATACCAAAGACTTGTTAATATCGCGTTATCACTGATTAGTGATCCTGAAATAATTTTTTTAGACGAGCCTACTGTTGGACTTGACCCAAAAATGCGACAAATGTTTTGGCAAAAAATAAAAGAATTACAAGAAGCAGGAAAAACAATTATACTAACCACCCATTATATGGATGAAGCTGAACGATTATGCACAAAACTAGTACTGCTTAAAAACGGAAAACTAATCAAAAAAGGTCGTCCAAAAGAACTTATTAGAAATTTTGGAGGACTAGGACTCTTAGAATTAGAACTTGATAAACGACTAACTACTCGACACTTTACTTTGGTTCAAAAACAACTTCCAAAAAATCTCATTTATTTAAAAAATAAAACTATTTTAATCCCATACAAACAATCCCAAAACTTTGGAGAAATTATTAGCACCACTAAATCAATTATTGATGCAAAATACAGTATTAAATCCATTTATCTAAAAGAACCTAATTTAGAAGATGTTTTCCTAAATATTACTGGAGAAAAAATGGGGGACACCAAATGAAACTATTCTCTGTGATACGAAAAGAAATTCGTGCGGTGAAAAGCCAAAGAATTTCAATTTTGTTAATTTTGTTATACCCTTTGCTTGGAACCTTGTTATTAGGCTTGGCAATGACCGGAACAGACGTTACTACTGCGCCAGTAAACATTGGAATAATTAGTAATGGTTCTTCTTTAACAAACGAAATAGCAAGCGCTACACAAAACTTTAATTTTATACCCTATTCGGATCTGATTGCAATGAAGAATGGGATAAAACGCAAAGAAATAACCGTTGGTTTAGAAATAATAGAACAACCTGATGATCTTACTTCATCCATTGTAAATGTGCACTTTGATAATGCAAGTGGTTTTGCATCAGGAATATTTGTCGATTATATAAAAACAAATATACAAAAAATTGCACATGAAAAAACGATACTAGCTATTTCAGACATTTTGTCAACAACAAATACCTTATCAACAAATCTTCAAAGCGAGCTTGGAAAATTATCAAATTTTAGAACCCAATTAGATCTAACTGAAAACAGTCTCGACTCACTTGATCAAAAAATAAATTCTTTTGATCTAATAACAATACGAGACGATATTGACACGCAACAAGCCATGGTTCAAAAGTACAAACAAAAACATAACGCGTTTAAGAGCCAATTAGTTTTGGTGCGAAATGAATACACTACAATGTATTCTAATTATACACGATGGAAAAACGAATTCAATAATATAAAAAATAATATTTATTATTTAAGAAACAATATCAATTCTAAAAAAGCCGATCTAGAAAATGCAATTATTCAGTTAAATGCAATGTATTCTCAAATTCCTCCAACAATACAAGCAAATTATTTAACTCAATTAAACATTTTAGATTCAATTAACAATTCAATGTCCACATGGGATTCCACACTAACAAGCATTGACTCTTCATTAACACAAATAGAAAATTATCAAACACAACTGGATCATTCAATAAATCAAATTGGCACCGTGATTTCTCAGTTAGAACAAGAATCCTATGAATTAGAATTAGCCCTAACTAACGCTGAAACTGCAACCCATACAATGGAAACCCAATTATACTTGCTTGAACAAACGCTTAACGAAGCAAAACAGATTATTTTAGACGGAAAACAATCAAAAACAGCAATCTCTTCACAACTCAATACTTCAGAACAATTATTCTTGGATTTGGTTCCAAAACTTAATGCGTTTAAACAATTAAACGCAGAACTGATTATTGCCCCAATTACAATTAATTTTGTTCCAGTACATGTTAATTCTCGATTAACTTGGCATATATTTAATTTAGACCCAACACAAATAGGAATTCTTGTTTCAAACGCAATTACAATAACACTTATCCTAACTTGTGTTTTGTTAACAGCAATTGTTATTTTGCTTGAAAAAAGTCAACAAATACCACTAAGAACGTTTATGAATTCAGCATCTCCATTCACATTAATTAGTGGAAAAATTGGCGGACAACTAATCATTGCTATTTTAGAAACAATAATGATTCTTGTTGTTTCGGTCATCGCATTTGGTTTTCCGCTCTCAACAAACTTTTTAGGCTTAACACTTGCAATACTTTTGATTGGTATTTCTTTTATTGCACTAGGACTAATTATTGGTTCATTTACTAATAATCAATCAACCGCAATTCTTCTTTCATTACTACTAATAATCCCAATGTTATTTATCAGCGGGATAATTATACCACTTGATTTAATGCCTCCTGCAATATCATTTATTTCAAGCTTTTTACCATTAACTGCCGCCAATAACCTACTAGTAGGAGTAATTGTAAAATCTTCAAGCGCAATATTTTTGTTAAAAGAAATCAGTGCATTAGTAGGTATTTCATTAATCGGAATTTTGGTTACTTTGCTAAAACGATAGTTTAATAAAAAAATTAAATCATTATATTCCTATGAAAAAAACGGTTATTCTAATACTGTGCATTTTGTTAATTAGCTTGTTTTTTGGGTGCACTGAAGAAAAAAACGAACCACAAAAATATCTTGACTATAAATTACATGGAACTTGGGAATCGCCACAAAAAGAAATTTATTCTTTTGGCGAACACGGGGTAACTTATATTTTAAACGATGTAAGTTATGCTGGAAACTATTATACATACGGAGGACGAGTTTATATTACATTAAATTATACAATCCCCATAAATGAAGATTATTTGTATACTGTTACCGAAACAGAATTAACTTTGACAAAAACCTCTCCTGACGAAACAATTCAAAATGCGGTATACACAAAAGTGTTTGCACCTGGCGAAGTCATACAAACAGAACCCATAATAGAATATTCTGATTCCGATGCGCGTCCATTTGAAATAATTAGGCTAAGAACAAAACAATACAAAGAACAAATATTGTCTCCGCTAGATCCCGATAAAATAGAAACCGTGAATTCTATATTTTTCAATTTAACGGTCAAAAATACATTCAAAGAATCACAAAAAATAAGTGCAGTGTCTTTTGTTTCAAACGGTAAAACAACTAGTACTGGTTTTTCACCCCAAGAAATTAATCCCGGTGCAGAAAAACTTATTCCTGCGATTTTTTCAGAAGTAACATGTAAAGAGGATACACAAATAGTGATTGAAGATTTTACAATATATCACAGCGATTATTTAACACTAACTCCACAAGATAACGACGTAAAAGAACAAAAGATTTTTGAAAAAATAATCTTTGAAATTGATTGTGACGAAATAATAGAAAAAGAAGTATTTGACAATGCACACGCAGAGCTTACCCCACTAGGACTAAAAGAATACTCGCAATTAAACAGTATACAAGCAGGAAGAGATGGCGGCATTGTTAGTGAATCTAATTTTTACTTTAACTTGGTTAATAATTCTGAAGATATTATTACCGTTCAATCAATACTACTAGATCAAGTATTTGAAGACAAAATGTTTGAAAGAATTGTTCTTCGACCAGGAGAAGACGAAGGTTGGCAAATTCCAATGACTTATATTTCAGATGAGGTATATAATCACGAATTAGAGATCCTATATAAACGCAATAATGCTGCTGGAAATATAACGAGCTTGCAAAACATACGAGGTTATGCAACAAATATTGGATACAACTTACCTTTCCAAATACTTTGGACATTTAGTGAAAAAGATTGTGGAAGTCCATCTGCAACATTCTTATCAATACTAAATCAAAGTTCAAAAGAACTCAAGATTCACAACATAACTCTTGCAGGAACAACAGTTGATTTGGACGGGCTAGACAATATTGATTTTTTGGGAGAAGGTTTTGATTTTGGAATAACTTACACTCCAAACATAGAACAAGTAGATCAAATTACAATCGATGCTCTTCAAAAACATTATAACCCAATAATCAAATATTCAATTCCAGACCTTGGAATTTATAATGAAAGGAAACAATATGAAACAGATATTTTTACTGACTGCAAATAAACAAAAAGAAACATTTAAATTAAATAAAGTACTCGTTTGGTTATGATGAAAAAAATAGTCGTGGCATTAACCTGTTTTTTATTAATCGGACTGATGTTTGGTTGTACTGAGGTAGATAATGACCAAAACAATTCAACCAGCGATCCACCACTAAATTTTCAAGATTATGTAACTCGTAATAACTCAGTTAATCATAGAGCAAATTATGAACTAGTTTCGTCATTTAGTGAAGGGGAACCAAATACCGGCAAGCTTTCAGTTTATACTATTGGGACGGATTTCAAAATCCATCAGAACCTAGAGACGGGAGCACCATATGCTATGGAAGCAATGAATATTGTACATAAGGGAGAAAGAATAAGTTGTGTAAAACAGGAAGCTGGTTGGGTTTGTTATTCAAAAGCTCCAATGGTTATTCCAAAAAATGAATATTTTCTAACAGATATTGGACATACCGAAAGAGCAAAAATTGCATATGTTGGAAAAAAAATATTGCTTAGCGAAAATACTAATTGTTTCAATATAGATTATGAAACGGATAATTATGATGTTTGCTTTACAGATGACGGAATAATTGCAAAAATGGCCCATAATCGCGCTGAAGAATGGCAAACACCTATGTCAGCAATAAAAACTGAAATGATAGCTATTATGATATCAAGAAATGTTACAACTTCGGACATTGATCCACCCTCAGAGACTCAACCATATCCATTCAATAACTAAGCAAGCAGTTGATCACAGTCACATTTATAAATAAAACGCTCGCAAAATAGTATAGAACATGGCGCCTCATTAGAGGTGATTTGCCACTTAGGGCAAGTCTTCTGCTGTACAATTGGGAAGGTACGGGGAGAAGCTTTATATAATAATCCCACGAAAAATGTATTTGGTGAGCGATTGAGTATGATAATAGACCCAGCGATAGCGATTCTAATATTCACTATTGCACTAGCAATCATATCAAAATTAATCCAAAGAAAATTTGTAGACAAAGACAAAATAAAAAGTTTTAAAGCAAGATTAAAGGAAAAACAAGCAGAAATAAAGAAATTAGTTAAGGAGGGAAAAAACGACCAAGTTGGAGCAGCTCAAAAAGAAATGATGTCAATCAATGGCGAAATGATGCAACAAACAATGAAAGCCACATGGATTTCACTACCATTATTTTTAGTCTTTTTTGGAGTAATGAGCTTTTTCTATGGAGGAATAACATTCACTTCACTGATTCCACTACCACTCTTCGCGAGTTGGGCAATTTGGAATCCAGCGAGTTGGATACCTATAGGAATGACAATAACAACTGGATATTATAAAGCGTATTTTTTCTATTACCTAATAGCAACAATTGTGATTACAATAATTGAGAAAGTTTATAATAAAGTAAAAAAATAATTGGTGAGCAAAATGGTTGACACAGGAAAAAGATCACAAAAGCACAAGTCAATAAAGACTCCGTCAAAAACGACAAAAGAGTATTTTAAAGGCAAAGCAAAAAAACAAACGTGTTCTATAACTGGAAAAACATTACAAGGAATGACTCACGAAAAAACAAAGAGAAGCAAGAAAAGTAAAACACAAAAAAGACCTAGCGTACCATTTGGCGGAATTTTGAGTGGAAACGCAAGAGAAAATGTATTTATCGAACTTGGAAAAGTATTAACAGGAAAAAATATTGACGATGTAGATCAAAAATATAGAAAATATGTAAAACAAGTAATAAAGAGAGCTGAGTAAAATGGAAATAGGACAAAAATGCATTAAAACAAAAGGAAGAAAAGCAGGATTGCAATGCAAAGTTGTTAGCGAAGTAAAAAATGGTCGCGTTATGATTGAAGGAAAAAATATAAAGAAAAAAGAATGCAATGTAATGCATTTATTCCCACTCAAAGAAACGGAGAAGAAACAATAGGTGTTTAGAATATGGCTGAAGAAAAAGTTGACGAGATAAATTATATTGTACGATTAATCGGAAAAGACCTTGACGGAACTAAGAATATTAGTGAAGGACTACGAGGATTAAAAGGAATTAGTCACAGAGTAGGAGAAATTATTGCAAAGAAGTTTTGTAAAAATGAGAACGTTGCACACAAAACTAAACTTGGAGAACTAACTACCGAACAAGTAAAAAAACTCGAAGAAATTATTGCAGCACCACAAGCGAACGGAGTTCCTATTTGGGCATTAAACAGACGAAAAGATTACGACACAGGTGAAGACAAACACTTGACAATGAACGATTTAGATTTTCAATTAAGAAATGATTTTGGAAGACTAGCTGAAATAAAATCTTACCGCGGATTAAGACACATGTGGGGATTAACAGTTAGAGGACAAAAAACACGAGGTACACACAGAGGAAAAAGTGGAGCTGTTGGAGTATCAAAAAAGGACAATAAAAAGAAGTGATTTGAATGGGTGACCCTAAGAAAAGACGAAAAAGTTATCAGAAGCCAAGGAAGGCATTTCAAAAAGAAAGAATCGTAAAAGAGAAAGAACAAAAAGAAACTTTTGGATTAAAAAACAAACGAGAATTTTACAAAGCAGAATCAATTATTAGAAGTAAGCGAGCAAATGCAAGAGCATTGTTAGCACTTGGACTTGAAGATCGATTAAAAAGAGAAAAAGAATTACTTGATTCATTGAAAAGACAAGGAATTTTGAGAGGAGAACCAACACTTGAAGACGTGTTAATGTTAACTCCAGAAGCACAACTTGAAAGACGATTACAAACAATTGTTTGGAGAAAAGGTTTAGCTAACACAGCAAGACAAGCTCGACAATTTATTGTACACGGACACATTGCAATTGAAGGTAAAAAAGTTGACAGACCCGGTTACTTAGTAAAAGTAGACGAAGAAAAGTCAATCAGATTCCATAAAAAACAATTAATTGTAGAAGTAAAAGAAGTTGTAAAAAAAGCAGCTGAAGAAATAAAAAATAAAGTAAAAGAAGAATTTGAAAAAGTGAGAGGAGACGACGCAAAAGTTGAAGAAACTGCTGCTCCAAAAGAAGTAGAAGCAAAACCACAAGCTCCAATTGAGACAAAATCTGAAGGAGTTAGTGCATAGGTGATTACATGGCAGAAAATAGAGGAATAGTTCATATTTACGCAACACACAACAACACAATGATGTTGTTAACTGACCTTACTGGTGCAGAAACCATTTCAAAAACAAGTGGCGGAATGGAAACAAAAGCACAACACAAAGAAGGTTCACCATATGTTGCAATGAAATTAGCAGAAAATATTGCAACCTCTGCAAAAGAAAGAGGAATTATGGAAGTATTTGTTAAAGTTCGTGGACACGGCGGAAACAAAAGTAATTCGGCTGGAAGCGGAGCAGAAGCTGCTATTCGATCATTAACAAGAAACGGGTTAAGAATAATTACAATTGAAAATGTTACTCCACAACCACACGACGGTTGTAGAAAGAAAAAGAAATTTAGAGGCAAATCGAAAAAGTGATTTTTATGGATATTAAAAAAGTTTTTGAAAAAGGAAGCGTAACAAAGTTCTTAGTAAAAGGAACGGATTCAACATTCATGAATTCTTTGCGAAGAACAATCATGACAGGTGTTTCGTGCCTAGCAATCGATGAAGTAACCATTTATGAAAACGATTCAGTTACTTTTGACGAATTGTTAACTAACCGACTAGGTTTGCTACCGATTAAAACAGATCAAAAAGCGTACAAAGACAAGGACACAGTTAAATTAGTTCTTGAAAAAAGCGGGCCAGGAAAAGTTACTAGCAAAGACATTAAATGTACGGACCCAAAAATAGAAATTTTGGATAAGAAAATTTATATTACAAATCTTGGAAAAGATCAGAACATTAAAATGGAAATGACTGCTAAGATGAGCACTGGAAAAGAACACGCAAGATTCCAACCAGCAATTGTTTCATATCATGAACTACCAAGTATTGACAATACCAAAAAAAGTTCTGACCTCAAAGAAATGATGAGTGAATTACCAAAAGGAGCTGTGGAAGAAAAAGCAGGTAAATTATTTTTAGTTGATCCATACCATGAAAAGATACACGACCAACCAATTAGTGTACTTGAAAAATATGGTGTTGAAGTAGAATATAGTAA
>JABIDZ010000102.1 GCA_018651445.1 Candidatus Iainarchaeum sp.
TAACAAATAACCTCGTGAAAAAAAGTAATTATCAACGAAAAAACATTACAAAAAGCTTAATTAATAGTTTTGTAGTATAAATGATGTATGAAAAAACAATTTTTGTTAAGTATTTTTCTCATTAGTTTGTTATTCCTAACAAGCTTTGCTAGTGCACAAAACTACAGTGTTTGGTTGCACACCGTAGACATAGAGATTAATTCTATTGGAGATGCGCAAATAAGCGAAAAGTTTCATTTGTTTTTTCCAACCGACGAAGATAAATTACATTTTAGAAATCTTAGCGCAAGATTTGGTTCGGACATAAAAGATTGGCAAGCATTCAATCCAAATTTTGTTCCAACAATCGGATCTACCAATATAATAAATGGAAAAATTGCGTATAGTGAAGACGAAGCCAATTATCTAGAACTAAGCTATGGTTTAACTGACTCGATTATGGCTAAAGGAAAAGAAAATTCTTTGGTTGCTGAGTACAACATCAAAGCGAATTATTTCAATTCGTTATATGAATCTGGATTATGGGTTATTCCAGATAACACACAAATAAATATTATTTTACCACCAGGCGCAGAAATAAAAGATTCGGTTGAGCCAAGTGCACTTATCAGCCGAGTTGGACAAAACAATATAATTACGTGGAACGGTTACAAAAGTGCTAACCAATTAAATGTAAAATATGTGTTACTACGAAAAATTAGTCCACTCGTTGACCTAAATGATTTTACAAACTTTTTATTCCGAACAAATGAAGGACTCACAATAATCCTAATTATTCTAGTAATAATCGCAATAGTGTCTTGGAAGAGAAAAAAGATTGCAGGTAAAATAGAATCCTTTGTTGAAAACAACACGATTATCGAAGAAGAATAGTTTTTTAGAAATCAACCGAATAGCTTTGATTGTTTTGGTTGTGTTCGCGCAAGTATTAATTGTTTCTCAATTTCGTTTGATTGTTCGATTAGATTTTTTACTTTTTTAGTATCCTTTTTTGTTTCAAGCAAAAATGCTAAGTCTTTTTCATCAAACTCAAAATAATTTGTTAATGACGGTGCAATTTCTTTGTTCTTCATTATTAATGACAAAAACGGCAAGTCTTGCATTCCGTCTCTGATCGAAGTATGTGTTTTTGAACCAATCTTTTTTGCAGTAGCTTTTCTTTGTTGTCTTTTTGTTGTTGATGCTGAAAGAGAAGATAACAAAGTTGGGAACTGGAAAGGCTTCCAACCGGTATAATCTTTTTCTCTGGATAATCCTACTCCAACAGTTGATAAGAAAAAAACATATTTTAGAAAACCATAATGTTGTCTTCGATAAATTCTTCCTTGAAAAATATCGCTTCTACTTAAAATATCAAATGCTTTTGGCGCGTCTCTTTCGTCGAATTGTCTAGGAATATTTTCTTCCACCCAACGCAAAAGCAAGTCAGAAGATACTTCTGAATTGTTAACCATTTGTTGTATCCCTCGCATATCATGCCCCTTGAATATTTTTGCCATTACTGAAAAGATTTTTTCTTTTTTCATTCTAGGGAATAGTTCTGCCACAGTTTCCATAGTGATAGTTGGTGACAAACTTTGTGTGTCAAGCAAAGCACTTCTATAATCTCCTCCAGAGTTCTTTGCTAATTCTTTTACTGCTTCAGGATCAAAGGTTATCTCTTCTTTTTCACAAATATTTCTCAAGCTTTTTGCAATTGAGAGATAATTTATTTTCTTAAATTCTAACATTTTAGTTAGAGATCTTAAAGGAACTAACTTTTTGTCTCCATAAATATTATTAGCCGTTAGAATAATCGGGTTATTAGTTGATTTTATTATTGACATTATCGCGCCGGCGCCTCCACGATCCCGGGATTGTAAAGAATCAATTTCATCTATTAAAATTAGTCTTTTTGTTCCAAACAAAGAAGAATTTCCTGTGGCCGCCCCTGCAATCTTTTCGATATTGTCTTTGTTTCTTAGATCACTAGAATTCATTTCAAATATTTGCCAATTCATTTCTTTTGCAACTAGATGTGCCAAACATGTTTTTCCTAGACCCGGTGCACCATGTAATAGAATTGGTTTTTCATTTTGACCATTAGCCCAAGCCTCAGCCCATTTTTTAACTTCTTCAACGATTTCTACGTTACCAATAAACTCGTCAAAACTCTTTGGGAAATACTTGTCAGTAAACAACTCAGCCATACTAAGGATTTGCTACAAAAGAATTAAAACCCTAAACTAAACAAACCCATTTAAACCTTCCAAAGTAAAAATTTATTATGCAAATAGGAATAGTAGGAAAACCCTCGAGTGGCAAAAGCACTTTTTTTGGTGCGAGTACAATGGTAGACGTAGCTATGGCATCATACCCGTTTACTACTATCGAACCAAATAAAGGCGTTGGTTTTGTTCGGGTAGAAGACGCAGGAAAATTCTTTGGAGTTACAAGTAATCCAAAACACGGTTTTTTAGTACAAACCCCTAGCGGACCAATTAGATATGTTGCGATTGAATTAATTGATGTTGCTGGCCTTGTTCCAGGAGCAAACGAAGGAAAGGGGCTAGGAAACAAATTTTTGAATGATCTTAGTCAGGCAGATGCTTTGATCCATGTTGTTGATGCCAGTGGCACAACAGATAGCGAAGGAAAAGCTTGTGAAGAACACGACCCTTGTCTTGATGTAACTTTTCTTGAAAAAGAAATTGAGTTATGGTTTTTGAAGATTATCGAAAACAATTGGAGTAAGATCGGAAAAGTTCCTGAAAAAGAGTTTAGGAAAAGAGTAGAATTGCTTTCACAGAACTTAAGCGGAGTAAAGATTCTTTCACATCACATTGAGAAAGCTTTGCGCGCACTTGCAATCGATGAAAAAATGTTTATTGATTGGACACAAGAAGACAAACTTGCATTTGCAGTTAAATGTCGAGAATTAAGCAAACCGATCATTATTGCTGCAAACAAATGTGATTTGCCTCGTGCAGAAGAAAATATTAAAAAACTAAAAGAAAAGTTTCCGGACAAAACAATTGTTCCTTGTAGCGCTGCAAGCGAATTAGCTTTACGAAAAGCTGCTGAAAAACAAATTGTAAAATATTATCCTGGACAAGATAGTTTTGAGATTAGCGGAGACATTAATGACAAACAAAAAGAGGGTCTTGAAACAATTAAAAAAAATGTTCTGCAAAAGTTTAGCGAAACCGGAGTACAAAAATGCTTAGATGTTTCGATTCTAGATGTGTTAGAATACTTTCCGGTTTTTCCTGGCGGGGTTAAAACACTCCAAAGTAAAGACGGCGCATACATCCCAGATTGTTACTTGATGCCAAAAGGAGCAAAAGCAATTGACTTCGCTTACACTTTACACACAACAATGGGCGACAACTTCATTCGTGCGATTGACGTAAAAACAAAACAAGTAATTGGTCGAGACCATCCACTCAAATATGGGGACGTTATTGAACTAGTTTTTAATAAAAGATAATTGAGTTAAAAAAAATAGAATAAAGAAAATAACTATTTAGTTACTTTCTTTTGTCTCAATTACTTCTCTAAAAACTTCTTTTTTTGGTTCTACTGCATTTGTTTCAGTAGTTGTTGTAGTTCGAACCATTTCTGACTTAGTCTTTTCATCGCTCATGATTTTTTTCATTGCTTCTGCCATAGCAGCTTCTTTGTTACCAAGTTTTTTTAGAGCATAGAAATATGCGTTGATGATTTGATCAAGGTCTAATTGTCTTTTGAAACCTAGTCTTGCTATTTCTTCAAAATACAGTCTTACTACTTTAAATGCTACTTCTTCATCGTTCATCAAATCACCTACTTTTTCATCCCGGCTCTTCGAACCCTTTCTTCAACAGCAACTGCTTCGTTTCGCTTTACTCTTGCAAGTGCATATACATATGCATCTAGTATTTCGTCAAGAGTTAATCTTTTCTTGAAACCAAATCTTGCTATTTCTTTGAAATAAGTTTGTACGATTCTAAAAGCAATTTCTTCGTCATCAGCAGCCATTGCAGTTTTGATATCGGTTTTAGAAATTGTTTCAGTCTTTGTTTTTGTTCCAGCTAAAACATCTCGTAGTTTAGCATAATCAATTGTTTGTCTAACAACCTTTGATTTTGATTCTACAGGAACCTTAACCGTTTTAGTTCTGTATTTAATCTTTGTAATAACTTTTGGTTTGCTAGGAACTTCCTTAGTCCGATACTTAATTTTTGTAATTACTTTTGGTGTACTAGGAACTTCTTTAGTTCGATACTTAATCTTTGTTACAACCGTTGGTTCGCTAGGAACTTTAACCGTCCTAGTTTTGTATTTAATCTTTTCAACAACTGTTGGTTTACTTCTAACTTTTTTAACAATAATTGTTGGTTTAGATTTAATCGTTCTAGTTTTGTATTTTATTTTTTCAACTGTTCGAGTAGTTCCTTTTCTACCTAACTTACCAGCTTTTGCTAGTTTCCATAGCGCAACTGATTGTAAAAAGGTTTTTCCAAGTCGCATTTGTGAACCGATAAATTGGTTGTATGCGCTAGGTCGTCTCTTGTCTTTTGCCATTAAAGCTTGGTATCTATTCCATTCTTTAACTGCTTTTACAAAAGAAAATCCTGCTTTGATTTGCTTTCTAATAAATAAATTGTATTCTGAGATTCTCTTTGAATTAACTTTTTTCTTAGTTTTCTTTCCTTTTCCTTGTAATTTAGCTACTTCTTCTTGTAGTTTAGATATTTCTGAGTCTTGTTTAGTATTGTGCTTCAAAGCTTTTGCTGTTTTTTTCTTGTTAGTTGCGATTTGCTTTTTAACAGTTTTAGAAACAGTTACTTTTTTAGTTGCTTTCACAACCTTTTTCTTTACAACTTGTTTAGTTGTTTTTTTCTTCACAGCTTTCTTAACTGGTTTTCTAACTACTTTTTTCTTTTTTACAGCCATAATATAACCTCAGTATATTATCTTTTCCTAAAAAACACTATTTAAATGTTTCTTTTTCACGGAACAAAGTGAATTTGGGTCATTTACGCTCGTTTTATCGTTCTAGCCGACCCTTTGCCCGATTGAGTCGTTATTGTCTGAATCATCTTTTTTTCTTCAAGAGAAGCAAATGCTTTTCTAAGCGTTCTCTCAGCATATTTGTCTTTTAGACCTACATAGATATCCCCAACAGAAAACTCACCTTCTTTGATAAAATCAAGCACAACTTGTTCAGGTTCTGAAAGATTACTAGTTATCTCAACTTTAATGGGTTTTTCTTGCATAAATGCGCTTCGCACATGTTTCACAGCAACTTTTTTAGCATTCTCTTTTTCTGCTAACCTAGCCGCTTTAAGTAAAACATCTATTGCAATTCTAGCATCCCCTTTTTTTGATGCGTGTGCTGCACAAAGTGGGATTACTTCGTCGTCTAAAACATTCGGGAAAAAAGAAAACTTTGCTCGTTCTTTTAAAATATCTTTTAATTGCAAAGAAGAATATTTTGCGAATTCAAGAGTTGAAGCTTGTAGAGAACTTCTTACTCTATCGTCTAAACTAGCCAAGAAAGTATTTTCATTTGAAATAAATATTAGCCCTGCAAAGATTTGGTGTCGTTCACTTAATCTTGACAAATCATATAACAACGATTTTGCGTCTTCATTTTTTAATAATTGTTCGGCTTCATCAAAAACAAATACTGGCATTAATTTCTTGTTTTTTATTGTTGAAACAAACCTATCAAATATTTCTTCGCTGGACAATCCTCGTTCAGGAATTGGATAACCAACAAAATTAGTTATCTTTGTTAGAATAGAGTGTTTTGAATTTATTTCAAAACAATTAATGTACAATGCTTTTGCTCGATCAGAGTACTCGGCTAATTCGTTTAACACGTATTTTGAAGAAACTGTTTTTCCTGTTCCCGGAACACCATGTAAGAATAAGTTCGTTGGTTTTTTTCCTTCTGAAGCTGGTTTCAAACAAAAAACCATTTCACCTATTTCTGTGTCACGAAAAGGCAGTTCTTCTGGAACAAAATCTTGGTATAAGAATCTCTCGTCTTTTAACAAAGAATTTTCTTTTGCTGAATCAAAGATATTAGCCATAATTAAAGTATTATTCGCAAAAGAATAAAAGCTTAACAAAAGTGCGCCAAATTTTGTAAAACGCACTCAAACAAAAAGACTAAAAATGACTAAAGCATTTATCTTAGTATGTTTGAAGACAAGATTAATTTGATTCCAACAGACGAGATTACTTCTTTGAAAGAAGATCTAGAACATTTGTACGAAAGAGAATTATTTGCAAAAATGACTTATGACACACAAATCCAGAAATTTGATGGACGTATCTTAGAAACTCTAAAAGAATTGCTTTCTCAAGAAGAAGAACATGCGTATATACTCAATACGATTCTTGAAAAGATTGAAGACAAGCAAGCAGAAACTATTTCAAAGATGCTTCCTACTGAAGTTAATACTTCTTTAACGTCTGGTTTAGCATATGATATCAAAGAAGAAGAACAAGCAACTATCGAATACAAAAAGATTCTTGCAAAAGTTGTTTCTCCCGAACTAAAAGAAGTGCTAGAACATATTTTGCAAGAAGAGTTTGCACATGTTGGCAGATTGCAAAAATATTTAGAATAATAAACTGTAATCTAGTTTTTACAATTCGAATTCAAATACACAAGTTGGTTTTTTCAAACCAAATTTTTGTTCAACTTCTTTACTAAGTTCTCCAATAAATCCTTTTTTGCCGTTCACAGTTATCTCTGCACTGTTTTCACCAAGGAAAGGAAACGCTTTCTTTTTTACTTTCAAATCAAGCCCTAAATTATCACAGAGAGTTACAAGCATAGATTTTATTTCAGTAAACTCTACATTTGAATGGGTTGAAACAACACAAACATGATTTGATTGGTTCACTCCAATATCTGCATTAGGATCTAAGTCTAAACATGCACCAACCTCAAATATCTTTTGAGGAAATAATTGTCCTTTATTCTTTGTTAAAAATGCTAATGCTTGTGGCAACAATCTTTTTCGCATTATTTCGTGACTAGAACTCATTGGATTTGCTAGTTCAACAAACTTTTCTTTTATCAATAGATTTTTTTCTTGTATTTGTTTTGACGTTAAGTTAAACGAAATAATTTCTTGTAATCCCAAACCAATACACACATCACGAACACTTTCAAGTGAATCTAGTTCACTCAAACTCTCCCCAATAACACACATTTCAACAGGTAAAGGAGTTATCTTGTCATAACCATAAGAAACTAATCCATCTTCAACGACATCCACTGCGTGCATAATATCTTGTCGGTAATTTGAATATTCAACAGTTGTTTTTCCCTTTGCCATTGTTACTTTGTACCTCGCTTTTTCAAGGAGCGTTTTCAATTCAGTTGCTTTTACATCAAGACCAGTTACTTGATTGAATAAATCTGTTTTAAACGTTAGTTTTTGTGTTTTGAATTCAGGCGTTGCAACCTTTCTTTTAGGGTATTGCGTGCCTTCGGGAAAATGTATTTCGGTTGTTTCGATTTTTCCACCTCGATCAGCTAGAGCCATGCACATCACTTCTAGTGCAGTGCTAACTGTGCCCCAATTAAATCCAGTTACTTCTATGAATAAATTCTTTGTTAATTCAGTTACTTTTCCGGTTGCATTCGAATTAATTATTGGAGGCATTGACGCCACGGTGTTTTCTGAGTCAATTACAATTGGAAATACTGGCGCGTTCTCTAGTAAATGTTTGTATGCTTTTCCTTTTTCGTGTTGCGAGAGTATTTCGCTTGGCCTCATTGACACTTTCCATTCAAGTGGAACAAATTCTATGTCTTTGTCTTTGTAACCCTTGTAATAAACCGGCGGTTTCATTACATTTAGGTCGTATAAACCAATTCCAACTTCTTTTCTTTTTCTTCCAAATGTTTCTCCAACTTTTTCTTGTAGTTGAACCATTTGTATAATAAAATCGTTATCTACTTTGACATTTTTTACCACGGCACAAGCAATTAATGGTCTAACTTTTGCAAGATTTTTATCAACATAAACTTTTATGTTTCCTTTAGTCGTTTTGTATTTTTTTATTCCTTTGTCTTTTCCAATTCGTGCTTTCATTTCTCTTGCGATTCCTTCTGCACTCCACAAGTCTGGGCGATTAGTTTCTTTTACATCAATCTTTATTGTGTCACCGTCTTGTCCATCAAGTTCTCCCTTAACAAACATTAATGCACTCTCAAGTTGTGGAATTGTGAATTTCTTTCCGATCAATTTTTCCAAATCTTTTTTACTTGCTTCTATTGTAGGCATTACTTCATCACCTTCGCTTCTCTTAAATAACCTAAGTCTTGTGAAAATAAATTTCGGATATCTTTTATTCCAAGTTTCATCATTGCTAATCTATCAATTCCTAGCCCCCATGCAATTGCAGTTGTTCCTTTTGCATATCCTAGGTTTTCAAGCATTTCTGGTCGAAACACTCCTCCGCCTGCAAACTCCATCCAACCAACATTTGAGTTATATGCTGAGAGTTCCACACTTGGTTCAGTAAATGGATAATAATCTGGGAAGAACTTTGTTTTTGTTGCCCCTGCAATTTCTTTTGCAATCAAATCTAGTTGCCCTAGTAAATGTCTAAAATTAATTCCTTCGCCAATAACAAAACAGTCTAGTTGATTAAACTCTAGTAAATGTGTTGCATCCAAAACATCTGGTCTAAAGCAACGAGTAATAACAAAATATTTTCCCGGAACCGTGCAAGGCTTACATAGTTCTACAACATCAAATCCGGTTCCGTGTCCGGGAGGCATTAGCTTTTCGGCAGTTTTTTGATCCCATTTGTAACCCCAACCTTTTGAATTACTAACTCCTCCATCTTCGTGCGCAGCTTTTATTGCGGCCACTGCTTTTTTGTTTGTTAGTTTTCCGTGTGTTGGTTGTTTTAATTGATAAGTATCCGTCCAAGTTCTTGCTGGGTGGTTTTGTGGTTGGTACAAACCATCAAAATGATAGAACTCTTGGGTTATTAGAGTTGATTTCATTTCAGTGTAACCCAATTCAACCATTTTTTTTCGTAGATCTTTTATGAATTGAGTATACGGTTGTTTTTTACCTGCAAAGATTTTTGGTACGGGCGCTTCAACATCATATACTCTCGCAACCTTTTTGCTTTTTAGTAGTTTTTGTGCTTCTTCACCACTCTTCGAAATGCTTATTGTTCGTTTAGTAAAATCTTTTTGTTCTATTAAACCTCTTTGTGACAATTCACGAATTATTTCTTCTTTTACTTTCACACCATCAACAATATCTCTTAATGCATTAGCATAATCAAAAGTTTCTTGTTCGCTTGCTACCCCTGTTTCAGTTATTTTTCCTTGTGCAATTATAATGAAAGCTTTTTTCTTATTTATTCCAAGAGCTGCTGTGAATTCGTTCTTACTTAGCCCGGACTTTGTTTGTAATTCATTAAAAGTTGCTTCACCCTTAAGTTTTGTCAGAGTTTCTAAAAAAACATTTTCAGGCATTCCACATTCAAGAGACTTTTCTCCATCATTGGTTAGCGAGAACTTTTTTGTAGCAACTTCTTTTAGCACAGCCAAGCCTTTTTCATTTAACCAAGCACTAGCTCGTCTAACTGAATCAATTGGTAACCTTGTTTCCTCAGTTAATTCTTCAAAATCTTTGGAATCATCAGTCAAAAACAATAATACGCTTCTTTCGATTTCACTCAATTGTTTTACTTGCTCTAACATGAATAAAACAAGAGAATTCGTTATTTTAAAGCTTTCTAGATGCAACCAACAAGTTATTTAATCTGGTAGGATAAA
>JABIDZ010000106.1 GCA_018651445.1 Candidatus Iainarchaeum sp.
CTATTCCTTCTAGTTTCTTTTCAGTTTCAATACTTGTTAACCAAGAACCTTTGTCGTCTCCAAGTGTGTAGTCTTTGTCTACTGGAATAAAATTAACCAAGTTCTCAAGAGTATCACTACATTCTTTTGTTGTGACTCGTGGTCCGCCACTTGATGCCCGTGCTTGCATAGTAATAGTTGGTAAATCAAATGCAACTCCTTGTGCGTTAACCGGGAATGATCCGTTTAGAATTACTTCGTAATAACCACAACCCTTTAATTGGTCGTCAATAAACACTGCTCGCCCATATGGACTCATAGATATTATTTCCATAGTTTGTTCGTTTATCACACGTTCTTCGAATCGATAATCTCCTTGATCGATTCCACCTACAAAGCCACTGCTTCCACTAGATATTTTGTCAAATGCATCTTGCATTGTCTCGGCAGTAATTGCGTCGTTCTTCAAATAAATTTTTACAACTTCTTTTGGTACTTGCAGTGAACCAAATGTACAATATTGTTGTGATCCGCATGCGCTAGCATCAGTTTCTTTTTGTGCTACTAGTGCTTGTGATCTAGCTTTCTTAATAGTCAAATCTAATTTCTTTGCTAGGTATGCAGAAGCTTGCGCAGCATCACAATAACCATTAGAACAATCGGAATTTCCTGAACTTGTTTTTGGAATGCTAATTGTAACGTCTTCGTCGCTACAAGTTTTTGCTTTAACTCCTTTAGTAGCCTTACTATAAGTGTCATTGAAATTTACTCCGGCGTAAATATTAATTTGTAATGCTTTTGCTTCTATTGGTGATTGGCTCATCCCAGTTACTCCGCGAATAATTACTGGATAGTTTTCAAGTTTTACATTGTTCTTCAAACTTAATACACTTAGATATGTGTGTGCGTTTTCTCCGGGGGCAACAGTAATAGTTGGTAAACCAAACATTAAATCTGGTGAACGTGAACTAGCTTCTAACACGCGAACAGGTTCTGCACAAGTATTTTGTATACTTATTTTTGAACTTCTTTGTGCTCCTTCAGCACTCAAATTAAATGTATTGTCTCCGACAACACTCACTTTCAAACAATCAAAACCAGAGTAATAAACTGTTGCTTCGATTACGCCTAGTAAGTCACGACTATTTGCGTAACCGCTTGATTGATCGTAATATCCAAGGGTTCCTTGGTTTGAATAATTATTTGTGTATCGATTTTGATTACTCGAATTAGAATAGTTTTGCCTTGTTGTTGATGCGTAACTACTAGCGAATAATGCTTGGTAATCATATCGGTCATTTGAACCAACCCGATTGTTCAAGTTAGCAAGGCTTCCTTCGATATAAATTCGTGCTTTTGCCGGGCCAGTTAATTTAGACGATGCTTCTGCAAATATTAGTTTTGGTGGAGAAATTGATTCGCCGGCCGCCAAACTAACAACGCCACTTGGTTCTACACTTATTCTAACATTCGATTGAGTAGCATAGTCTTTTTCAACGCTAAATCGTAACCCTTCAATTGGAAATTGTGAACTATTAGTAATAAAGATTGGTTGTGCAGCAGTTGCGGCTCCGGTAGGCTTGTCTTTTGCTAAGAACAAAGTAACTTGTCCAGGATAACTCAAAGACATTGTCGGATTAATTAGTTTAACAGTTACATCGAGTCGTTTAGTTAAATAATTCGAGTCGTATACAATATCATAAGAAAAACTATTGTTTTGATAATATTGTCTTTCGATTAAATTAGTTGCAGTAATAACAATATTTTTTGTTTGTCCTGGTTGCAAAGTAATGTCTTCACTTTTAACGAGTATATATGATCGTCTTGTATTCTCAACTGTTCTTTGTTCTAAATTAATCGCAATCTCACAATTATTTATTGCTTCGATTGTTTCCGTGTCATTTGCGTTTTGCCGTCCAATAAGATTAATTGTTACGTTGCCAGGTCTTAGTTCTAAACAATCGTTATCAAGTTCTCTATTGTAAACTGCATGCAAAGACGAACTTTCTTGTACAAAGAAGCTCCCTTCTACCATTCCTTTTACAAAAATATTTATTGTTTCGTCCGCATTATCTTCTTCTCCAATAAAATCAACTTTTACTTGTACTTTTTGTGTTTGTCCCGAATTCATTATTGCAGGTGCAAATACTTGTACTCTAAAGTTTTCGGAGTTGTCGCTCTCTGCAGACAAATTGCGAATAGCAAATTCAGAATTATTTGTTATGTCCATTGTAACGATTTTTGTTGTTTCTTCAAAAAGCATTTTTGTTTCAAGCGTAGGTGTAACCGACAAAACACTGCTTGTTGTTACGAGCATAGGTGTGTCGTTTGATTTGTATCGATCCACATTTACGGTTACAATGTAAACTCCGGTATCTAAATTATTTTCGATTC
>JABIDZ010000107.1 GCA_018651445.1 Candidatus Iainarchaeum sp.
ACGGTAAATACGTTGGAGTAAATGTTTATGCGGGAAAAATTAGCGACATGAAAAATGAGCGCGTAATCGAACCTTTGAGGGTTAAAACACAAGCAATTGATTCTGCGTCAGAAGTAGCAGAAATGATTCTAAGAATTGACGACATAATTTTAGGTTCAGGCAAACCAGCTCCCGGTCCAGGAATGGATATGGGCGGCATGGGTGGAATGCCTGGCATGATGTAATGCTAAGCCTTTTTCTTTAGATGTGGTGAACTAAAGTTCGCAACACCCGCAAAGCATTTGCTTTGCTAGGGAAAAGTCTCCAGGCGTGCCAAAAAGAAAATTGACTCGTGCAACATCTAAAGATGTTGCGTAGTTGCTTTTAGATATCTATTATTGTAACTCTTAAGGTTCTGTTTTTATTAACACCTTGAACAACAGTGTTGCTGCTCCAAGGGATATATATGAAAGAATCTAAATCTGGATTCGTCTTAGAAATATTTGCAATTTCTTTATTAACGCCGAGTAATTCTTTTAGTGTAATTCCTGCGTGTTCTTGTCTTTTCATAAATCTTTTTGCTAGTAAATATTCTTCTTTTGATAGTTTACATTCTGTGCGACCCTTAGTCTTTAATTCTAGATAAGCAACCAAATTATGGATAGTTGGTTTATCATAGTACTGTTGAACACCAACACTAAATGTTTGATCAGCTTTTTTTTGTAATTGTTTTGGAATAATCCCCCTAAACGGTTCAATAGTAAATCTTTTTGGTTGTACGCTACCTTGTGCTATTTGTTCTAATAACCATGCTTGATGTTCAAGAGCTTTTTGCATATGTGTAGTACTTTTTTGTATCATTCTGCGGCTTTTTGCTCCAACACCAATTCTAAATGTTCTTCCAATTCGTGTTAGTAATCTAAATCCCGTACTATGTGATGTTTCAATTGCAAAATTTTCTGCATTTTTCTCAAAGTTTCTGAAGCGTCTTCGTTTTCCTGGTATTCCCATAATAATCTAATCATCAAACTTCTTTTTATTTCCTTTCCACTAATTGATTTTTATGATAAAGATTGGTCTACGTTCAAAACTATATTTCTTAGCGAGTTTGTTCTTTTTATTCCAAACCGCTACAGGAATCTATTTTGTAGAAACAGGTTTTGCGAGACAATTATTTGTTGCAATGCCCGGCGAACTAAAATTCTTTTTTTGGTTGTTCATAGCAATGCTGATACTAATAGTTCTAGTAGTAATCCATGTTTTACTAACTTTGTTAAACCAAAACCTTGGTACGAGTGTCAGCTCAAAAAGCTTTTCAAAGAAAACAATTTTCTTTTTTTCAAAACCGTTTCTAGTTGCAATTGCATTTGCTGCGTCGCTAACGTTCTTCAATTTCACTGCGCTAGCAACACAAAAACCAGGTATCGGGCACGTGTTATTCATTAACTACTTTCTATTCTCGTTTCTAGCAAGTTTCTTAATCTCAGATTTATTCAATCCAGTTGAAAAACAAATTTCTTTTTACAAAAAAAGAAAATACTCTTTTCCAATTTGGTTTGTAATAACAATAATAATGACTACAATTATTTCTGTGGTATTAATGGTTCTTTGAAATTTAATTTAAACATCAATTAATGTTATTCTTAATGTTCCATTTCTATTAATTCCTTGTATCAGGATGTTGTGAAGATTTGCTTTCATAAAACGGTGTTTATCCTCGGCTGAGCCAAGCATATCAAATTTTGTATATATATGCATCAGCAACTCTTTTGAAGCCTGTTCAAGTAGTTCTTCTGTAACTCCGTGATTTATTGGATTCTTTGCAAATTTTTTGCACAGCTCATACTCTTCTTTCGTTAACTCTCGGCCCTCATATTTTGCTCTTTTTTTATTTCTAGCAGCACTCAAAAAAGCAAATAATTGTGCCGCATTTGGTTTGTGGAAATAAGTTTGTGCGCCAATGTCTTCTCCTTTTATAGTAGCGGCTTCAAAAGGAACAAACGTGAAATGTTTTGGTTCAAACTGTCTGGAGATTATATCTCCAACTATAATCGTCTGGTGATAGAGTGTAGGGTCTAATTCTCTAACTGGTTTAAGTGCCAATCTTTGTCTTGTGCCTGTTTTCTTTTTCAATTGTGCACGATGAAATATTTTTTTTCCGGATTGTTCTGACTTAACCATAGATACATTTTTCGCACCGCCAGAAATCTTAACTGCACGTAAGAATTCGTGCGCATTTTTCCCGAAATGTCGCATTCTTCTTTTTTTTCCTCGATAACCCATGATAATCTAATAATCAAACTTCTTTTTATTTTCTTGTGTTCTAACTTTTGCATGACAAAAGTAATTCTAACAGTTGGTTATGCAAGAAGTGGGAAAAGCACGGTGGCAAAGTACATAGAAGAAAAATATGGCTTCAAAAGAATCGGCTTCTCTGATTTTATTGCGAGTGAACTAGAAAAAAGAAATCTAGAAACAACAAAAGACAATATGATGAAATACGGTGAACAATTTCGTAAAGAGTTAGGCGAAGACTATCTAATCAAACAAGTGTTAAAAGAAATTGAAGAAAACGACAAAGTAGTTATTTCTGGTTTGCGAATAATGGCTGAATATGAAAAGATAAAAGCTAGTTTTTCCGATACAAAAATGATTCTTGTTTCTTCAATCGAACAAAATCGTTTTGATAGAAGAAAAGACACTTCAAAGACGAACGAAGAGTTTTTGGCAAGAGATGAACATGATGAGAAATTATATGGCATGAAACGAGTTTTTGAAAAAAAAGATTATGAAATAGAGAACAATAGTTCGCTTGGAGAACTCTTAGAAAAAGTTGATGAAATAATCAAAAAAGAATTGAATGATTAGCGGCACGAACCTTTAGTAATATTTAAATAGTGTTAATTGCATTATCTGTGTGATAAAATGATAGAAGTACTAAATTCTGTTGGACTAGCGTTTATAGATATTCTACCAAGCTTATTGGTTGCGATTGTATTCATTGTTCTTGGTTACGTAGTAGGTGTAGCTGCAAAAGCAGTTATTTCAAGAGTACTAGCAAAAATGGGTATTGATGAGTGGTTTGAAGAACAAAATCTTTTAGCAGCAATAGGAAACAAGAATTTTTCAGAAATAGCTGGTGCAATAGTTAAATGGTATTTATTCTTTATTTTCTTAAAACAAGCAGTAGAAATAGTTAATCTAATTACGTTAAACGAAGTACTTGGTTTTTGGATTCAATACGCGTTATTAGTAATAGTTGCGGCAGGAGTAATAATTGCAGGAATGATTATTGCTAGATTCGCAAGAAACGCAATTGAATCAAGCGATTACGCTCTAAAACAAATATTTGGTTTACTACTAGAATTAATGGTTGTTTACATTGCAGTAGTAATGGGTATAAGCATTATTGGTTTACCAACACAACTACTAGAAATGGCTTTCATAATAGCTCTAACAGGAATAGTTATTGCAATTTCATTGATGATCGGAATAGGCTTTGGTCTAGCATTAAAAGACGAAGCAAAAACAATTATCAAAGACATGAAAAAACAAACGAAAAAGAAGTAACTTTTTTAGCAATCTATAAAAACTATTCTTAATACATTTTTCTTATGGTTAAAATAATTACTTTAGGAATTAAGCTTAATGAAGAACATAAAAAAAGATTAGACTCGATTGGAGAACTAAATGAAAAAGCTTCTCCTGAATCTGTTGAAGATTTTGTTAGCAAAGCGGAAGGAGCGGATGCAATATTTAGCAATGGTTCTTATTTGCTAGATTCGCTTCCAAAACTAAAAAATGTTTTTGTTACGTATTCCTATGTCGAACTTGGGGTTTTTGATTCAGAAGAACTTGCAAAAAACGGAGTAATTGTTTCAAATGCGAGCGGGGGAAATAGAGATTCAATTGTTGAATGGACAATGTATTCGATTCTTTCATTATTTAGGAAATTTGGTCCAATGGTTAGAGCTAAAGAAAACTTTCCAGTTGAATTACGGGAAACATTGGTTGAAAAGAAAGTTCTAGTTGTAGGACACGGTGCAATTGGAAGCCAAGTTGGGAAACTTTGTGACGCATTTGGAATGAATGTTGATTTCTTTAATCGCGGAGACAATTTATCTGAAAAATCAAAAGATGCAGACTTAATTGTTGATTCATTAAATTGTAATACTTCGAGCAAGAACTTGCTTGATGAAAATTTCTTTATGAATCTAAAAAAAGGAGCATATTTTGTAACTTTTGCTAGACCACACACATATGATATTGAGGGATTGAAAAAATCAATTGACGCTGAAATTGTTGCCGGTGCAGGAATTGACTGTGATCCTGAGGGATTTGGGGATACAACTAACGCGTTTTATCAAAACTGTCTTGGTAATGAAAAAATCTTGGTTACTCCACACATTGCTTTTTCAACGAAACAAGCAGTAGCAAATGGACGAGAAATTACAATTAAAAATATTGAATCTTTTGTGGGTGGAAATCCACAAAATGTTTTGAAAAAGAAGTAAACCACGGGTTTTAAAAGCAATTAGGGCAAGATGATTATTATGACACAAAGAAGGGATGGAGCCATACTCAAATCTGATCTCATTCACAGAAGCAAATAATCTCAGTGTCAACACAAATACTTTATTTTATAAATTCTCTTCAATTCAATCTCTACAGTTTAATGGAAATTCATTAGACATTATATTTAATCGTGTTAATGAGCAAAGCTCAATAATGATTAGTGCCGGGCTGCTGAAAGCGCCCAAGTACTGCGGAGTTGTCCGCAAGGGACGTTTAGCTTAGTTTGGTAGAGCATTAGTCTTATACACTAAAGGTCGGCGGTTCAAATCCGCCATCGTCCATTGAGCTTTTAAAAAAAGCTCAAGCAAAAATGTGCCACTGCAAAATCAAAAGATTTTGCGGGTTCTCAAAATGTTTACATTTTGAGTCCACCTGAAGGTGACACTACGCGATTAAGAGTGAATAAAAATGAGTAGAAAAGAAGTTGAAGATTCGATAACCAGTTTCTGGGTAAAAAACAAAACCTTTGAGCGAAGCGTAGAAGAACGACCAGAAAACAAAGAATATGTTTTCTATGATGGGCCTCCGTTCGCAACCGGTTTGCCACACCACGGACACATCTTATCATTAGTAACAAAAGATCTTTTCCCAAGATACTATACAATGAAAGGTTATCGTGTAACACGAAAATGGGGTTGGGATTGCCACGGTTTACCAATAGAAAATATTGTTGAAAAAGATTTGAAAATAAAAGTTAAAAAAGAAATTGAAGAAATGGGCGTAGATAAATTTAATGAAACCGCTCGAACAAAAGTATTACATTTTGCTAGCGAATGGAAAAAAACAGTTGGGCGAATAGGAAAGTGGATTGAATTTGATAATTCTTACAAAACAATGGATCAAACATACATGGAAAGTATTTGGAATATTTTCAAAACGCTCTATGACAAAAAACTAATTTACGAAGGAAAAAAAGTTTTGATGTATTGTCCTAGATGTGAAACTCCGCTAGCAAACTCAGAAATACAAATGGATAATTCTTACAAAGACATTACTGAAAAAACAGCGACAGTTGGTTTCAAAATAAAGGATAGTGAAGAACACTTATTAGCTTGGACAACAACTCCGTGGACTTTAATAGGAAATGTTGCAATCGCAATAAATCCAAAACTAGATTATGTTAAAGCAGATGTATTTGGAAAAATATTTATTGTAGCAAAAGATCTAGTAGACACAGTGTTCAAAGAATACAAAGTGATAAAAGAAATAAAAGGTAAAGAACTAATCGGATTAGAATACGAACCATTATACGAAATGAATACAAACGGAAAAAAAGGTTGGTATGTAATAGATGGTGGAGACGACGTAACTAGCGAAGATGGAACTGGTTTAGTTCACATGGCAATTTATGGTGAATTTGATTACATACAAATAAGAAAACACGATTTGCCCGTAATACAACATATTAATCAAAGCGGAAAACTTTGTGCTGGACCAAAGCAATGGCAAGGAAAATGGTTTAAGGATCTTGATGGTGAAGTGCTAGAAGATTTATACAATAGGGGATTATTAGTAGAAGCAAAAGATTACACACATAGTTATCCTTTTTGTTATCGGTGTGATACACCATTGATTTACAACGCAGTTGATTCTTGGTTTGTAGATATCGGGAAGATAAAACCAAAACTAATGAAGAAAGCAAAAGAAATTAATTGGCATCCAAAAAATATGGAAGTTAGATTCAATCATATTCTTGAAACTGCTCCTGATTGGAGTATTTCACGAAACCGATTTTGGGCTACAGCAATTCCTGTTTGGCGATGTGAGTGTTGCGAAATCAAAGCAATAGGATCGATAAAAGAATTACAAGACAACGCAACAACAAAAGTGAGTAATGACGTTGATTTACACAAACACGTTGTTGACAAAATAAAACTTAAATGTAAATGTGGAAAAGAAATGACTCGGATTCCTGAAGTACTTGATTGTTGGTTTGAATCCGGTTCAATGCCTTACGCAGCAAAACATTTTCCGTTTGAAAACAAGGATTGGTTGAAAGGACATTTCCCGGCAGATTTTATTAGTGAGTACGTTGGACAAGTTCGCGCTTGGTTCTATTACATGCATGTAATCGGAGTAGCTTTCATGGATAAACCTCCGTTCAAACATTGTGTAGTTAATGGAAATATTTTAGCTGAAGATGGAAACAAAATGTCAAAGTCAAAAAAGAATTATACTGATCCAAATAAATTACTTGATGAATTTGGTGCGGATGCATTTAGATTCTATTTGATGGGTTCACAAGTAATGAATGCACAAGACATGAATTTTTCTGACGACGGACTTCGTGAAGTAAGTCGAAAACTAGTTAATATTCTTTCAAACGTAAAAAGATTCTATGAATTATTCGGTAAAGAAAATTCAGAGTTTGACAACGAAGATTCAAAAAACATTCTTGATAAATGGATGGTTAGTAAAACAAATAGATTAGTAAAAGACGCGACAGAAACCTTGGATGCATATAACACAGTAAAAGTTTGTTCAGACATTTTAGACTTTGTTGATGTTCTTTCAACTTGGTATGTGCGAAGAAGCAGAGCTCGATTTAGGGCAGAGGGCACAAAAAAAGATGAGGCAATCGGGACACTGGCTTTTGTTCTTGACAGATTATCAAAAGTAATGGCGCCAATAACTCCTTTCATCGCAGAAGAAGTTTATCATGCATTAAGAGGAACAGCATTTACAAAAGATGTTTCTGTGCACTTAGAAGATTGGCCAACATTTAACAAAAAGAAAATAGATGACAAACTAGAAGAAGAAATGGTTACTGTTCGTGAAATAGTTAGCAAAGCACTTGATGAGCGAACAAAAGTAAAGATTGCAGTTAAACAACCACTTGCAAAACTAACTGCAACAACCCCAAAAGAAATTAGAGACGAATTAAAACAACCAATAATGGATGAGTTGAATGTAAAAGAAGTTGTTCTAAACAAAGGCGAAGAACTTGTTGTAGAACTTGACACAAAAATGACTCCTGAATTAGAACAAGAAGGTGCTGCAAGAGAAATAATGCGAAAAATCAACGACATGCGAAAGAAAGCTGGTTTAACTTTAAATGATCGGATTGAACTTGCAGTTCAAACTGATTCGGATCTAATAAAACAAGCTATTGAAAAATTTAATTCAGATATTGTTAGTTCGGTTCAAGCAGATAAATTAGAGTTAGCAAATAACAAGGGAAATGAATTTACAATAAAAGAACAAAAAGTTGTTATTGAACTTGCGAAAAAATAATCTTTTTTATTTAAAGCTTTTAGAACTAAAATAATGGTGCCAAAACAAGAATGATTGCGATAAAAACAATTGTTGCACCTACAACAAAGTAAGGGCTTAGTTTAGGACTTTTGCTATCCGCATCAAAGAATCTAGTGATTCCAATTGCACTACTTGGACCGCCACCAGGGGCTGCTTTGTTTTTTGTAAATTTTACCATTCAAACCACAATTTTATATATCTAAATACTCTAACTATTATACAATTAAATTCTCTGGAATATTTAAAAGGATAGTGTTTGGATGGAACTTAACTATATGGATTTAGGAATGAAGGTTTTAGGTATACTAATCCTTGCAATCGTCTTGTTATTCGTTTTAACTTGGAGCGGAATGGTTTCTTGTGGAGACGTGCCTTATTGGTGCGAAGTATACGAATCGGTTCTAGGTTCTCCAAGAGTGCTAATCGTTCATGGTGACGCGGGTCTAGGTGATCCAGATGCATTAAGTGCAATCTTAAGATCTCCAACTGTTGGTGTGAGCGCAGTTGACATTGCTTCACTTGACATGCTTTCTTTAGGAAACTTAAAACGCTACAAACTAGTTGTCGTTGAAAAAGCAAGGAAAATGAATATGGAACAATTACAAATGTTTATGGATTATGTTCAACTCAATGGTGGTAGATTAGTTTGGGTTGGAGACGCGGGAACAGAGAAAGGAGCAAACGAACTAAATAACTTAGTTGACGTTAACTCTCTAAAAAAAATGCTTGACAATCCTTGGGCAAGAGCAAAAGAAGAAGAAACTAGTTATTCAATATTAAATTTTGATGAGTTCTTAGGACTGCGTTACGTTGGAAATTATTGTTCAATGCGAACGTGTACAAACCAAGTTTATGCCGGGACACTCAAAACAGAGTTAACTGGTGATCATCCATTGATTTATGGTATCGCGCCAGCACTTGAACTAAGAGTTAAAAATGAAAGAGACTTCTCGATTGTACAACAATTTGCAAACGCATCTAATAGCAATATAGTTTTGTCTCTCGACCAAGGTTCGGTATTAAATGCAAATGGAAAAACTCTTCCAAGACATTTACCAATGATTGTTACTTCGGGTCTAGGAGAAAGAATCGCGTATTATTCTTATCCATTAGAATACATGGTACAAGATAATAACTATTCTAGATTTGTTGTGCAAATGTATTATGGTATGCTTGGCAAATAGCGTATTTGCTTTGCAGTAACCTTTATTAATAATGAAAACATTATTCTGTCAATAATTCTGGCCTTTTGAGCTAAGCGAAATAGTTAAAAATACTAGAAGACAGAAATATTAACAGATTAATTGAAGGGAGTGAAGAAAAATGTATGATGATGGTGCAGGTGGCGCGCAAGCTCCAGCAGGAGTAGGAATGCCAAAAATTAACCTAGAAGGGCTTATCCCGTTGATATTATTAGTTGTTATCGGAATAGCGTCTTTAAACTATTTTAACGTAATAGATATACCTTATCTTCCGAGCGGATCAGATCATATGCAAGTATTGTTAATTGGTCAACCGTCGCTAGGAGAAAGGACTGTTCTTGATAGTCTAGATCATACGTTAACTTATAGAATCAGAGATCCAAGATCGTTTGGTAACGCTGCTTCTGAAGAGTTATCGCAGTATGATATAATTATTCTAGATCAATCAGAATTAGATAAAGGAGTTTCTGTTTCTTTTGGAGAAGCAGTACAAACATATGTTCAAAAGGGTGGAAAACTAATAGTAGTTTTAAACTCAGGGATATACCAAAATGTAGGCCTTGGTAATGCAAAAGCAATCGATGCTGTTGGTTGGAAAGCAAATTTTGATGATTTGGTTCCGGCTGAATGTATTCTAGGACCAGACAACGTTCCAACTTGTAAGGAAGGAAGAGAATTAACTGTTGTTGGAAGAATAAGAAGAGAAGATTTCGACCACGAAATAATGCAAGGTATCGAAATGACTCCTTCTGCAGATATACCTCCGTATACTTTGACTAAAGTTCTGGATATCAGAGCAAGTGAAGGCGCACATAGAATAGCGTATATCCAATCAGAAACAACAGGACAAACTTTCCCAGCAATATTGGAAAAGAAGAGTTTCTTAGCAGGAAAAGTAATTTACTTTAATTACGATCCTGGGTTCACACCAAACATCTTCACAAGAACAATTAATTATTTGAAGTAGATGCAAATCTACTTCAACTCCCTTTTTTTTCTTTTTTAATTTTTTTCTTGTGTAAACAAAGTTCAATTTAAAAATGTTTTATCACTTATTAATCTAGACATTTCTTCGGAGGAATCTATTATGGCTGAAAAAAAAGAAACTAAAACAAAAGAAGCAACTGATGTAAGCAACATGGTTTTCGTTGGAAAAAAAGGTGCGATGGCCTATGTGTTAGCAGTAGTAACTCAGTTTGGAGAAGGAGCAAAAGATGTTACATTAAAAGCAAGAGGGAAATCAATTTCTCGCGCAGTTGATGTTGCAGAAATAGTTAGAAACAAACCTGGAGATGGCACTCTTGAAAGTATTGACATTTCTACTGAAGAAGTTGAAACTGAAGATGGGCGACCACTTAAGATTTCAGCAATCGCAATCAAACTAACTAAATAGTTTTACTTTTTGGGCGTCGCAACGGCGCTCACTCTTTTATTTTTTCAAACACAAAAAGTATTTAAACAACAAAAGCGCTATTTGATTTGGTGTTTAAATGGTAAGTAAAAGAGTACAAGAATACAAAGGTTATATCGATAGAAACTATGAACCTGACAAAAACGATTTGGTTTGTGAGTTCTTTATGGAACCTGCAAGAGGAATTTCTTTTGAGAGTGCAGCACAAAGAGCAACTAGTGAATCGAGTGTAGGAACTTGGACTGATATTGGAACGATGTCGCCAGCGTTATTTAACCGAGTTGCTCCAAAAATTTATTCTCTCAACCCAAAAACAGGGATATACAAAGTAGCTTATCCAAAAGAACTTTTTGAAGAACATAATATTGCTCAAATAATGAGTGCAGTAGCAGGAAATTTATTTGGAATGAGTGATGTAAAAAACATTAAATTAATGGATATCAATTTTCCAGATTCTTTTATTAGACATTACTCCGGGCCAATGTATGGTATAAACGGGGTAAGAAAATTAATGAAAATAAAACATCGTCCGTTTGTAGGAACGATAGTTAAACCAAAAGTTGGTTTAAACGAAGCACAACACGCAAAAGTAGCGTATGATTCTTGGTTAGGTGGTTGTGACTTTGTAAAAGATGATGAGAATTTAACTTCTCAACCATTTAATAATTTTGATAAAAGAGTTAAACTAACTCTAAAAGCACGTGATAAAGCAGAAAAAGAAACTGG
>JABIDZ010000111.1 GCA_018651445.1 Candidatus Iainarchaeum sp.
AACCTCGTCTAGGTTGTTTAAGAAATCTTCTAAATCAACTGATTCATCTTTTGCCATTACTTTATTGAAAAAACTCATTATACCACCCCATTAAGCGCTTTAACAATATCTTCCTATAAAAAATATATAAACCCGTATGTTCACACCCCATTTAGCATTAAATTACGGAATTATTCAACCAAGTTCGTTTTCCAAACTACAAAACTATTAATTCTCGCGTGCTTTACTATTAGTGGAACTAAAGTAGCGGAACCCAGCACGCCACTAATAGACCGCAAAGGTGAGCACATGGAAAGCGTAAATGAAGGAGTAGCAGAAAACATTTTTGAGAAACAATTCGCTAAACAAACTGTTTTTTCAAACAAAGACATTATTTCTCCACATCACGTTCCCGCAAAACTTCCTTTTAGAGAAAAACAAATCGAATCAATCACACACAATCTTAGCGGAGTGATTAATAATTCTAAACCAAATAACTTTTTCATTTATGGTAAAACTGGGACAGGAAAAACATCTACTGTGAAACATGTTCTAGATCAATTAAACGAATTTATAACAAAAAGACAATTATCAGTTTATTCTTGTTATGTAAATTGTCGTAGTCACCCATCTAAATACAAAGTTTTGTTAAAAGCTCTGCGAGCATTCAATCCAGAAAAAGATTTCCTAGGTTATAGTTCTAGTTTTGTTTACGAAAAACTATTGTCTTTTGCAGGAGACAACAACGCACACGCGATTATCGTTCTTGATGAAATAGACAAAGTAAAGGATGTCGACGAATTAATGTATTCTCTTTCAAGAGGGAATGACGAATTAAATCAAGGTTCTATAACAATAATCGGAATATCAAATAACTTAACGTTTAAAGAAAAACTTGATCCTAGAACAAAAAGTTCTCTTTGTGAACGCGAAATGGTTTTTGATCCTTATAATGCAACCGAGTTACGCGAAATCTTAATGGAGCGAACCGAACTTGCTTTCAAAGAAGGCGTTGTAAAAGACACTGCAATTTCACTAGCTGCTGCGATAGCTGCACAAGAAAGTGGCGACGCACGAACCGCAGTAATGTTATTACAAAGAGCAGGAGAAATCGCAGACATCGAAGAAAAATATATTGTAGATGATTCGCTAGTTGAACAAGCAAAGGTTAGTGTAGAAGAAGAAATAATTCTTTCAATGATTTCAACTCTGCCACAACAACAACAACTTGTTTTGTATGCAATCGCACAACTATCCCTACAAAACCCTACTTTCACAAAGATTAATGGGGAAGAAGAAAAAGGAGTAATGTTTTCTGGAGAAATATTTGAAGCGTACTTGCGTTTAGCAAAAGAGTTTGATGCTAGAACAATTACTAGTCGCTGGTACCGACAATATATTAACGAACTAGAAATGTATGGTTTGATTTTGGTTACTAATTCTGGAAAAGGAATCAAAGGACAAACTCGTTTGATTAAACTTGGTTTTGATCCAATGAAAATCAAGAGTGCTCTTGAAAAAGAATTGTTTAAGAGTTTTTGATTACACTGAATCAGAGTTGTGAATACGCCTACCATTATTCAAACTCCTACTGAAAAGTCATCTAAACTTATTTTTTATTTGCCATTATAAAAGTCAACTATTAATTATGACTAGCTAATCCCATATTTTGACATACAAATTCCATCTGCGGATCCAGTCTTCTCCACAATCAGTTCACATAATAATTTTTCATTTATACTTCCAAATTTGTCACTATCAAGAGACTTCATTATTCCAAATTTCTCTGATCGAAAACGACTCCAATCTCCGCATCCAGGATAACAGCCGGCATCATATTGACAATCAATTCCAAAATTCTGAGCATCCATAAATTCACCAGTTAAATTATAGCACCCGCCAGAAAATGTAGTATCACAATTGTCGATACATGTTTGATCATTTTCATTGCATTCACTTAAACAAGATATATATCCATTATACAAATTATAGCATTCATGCGCTGTGTTAATCTCTCCCGAACACCAAGTTGGACAACCCGCAATATCGCAATTTTGTGCATCACCATGTCCATATCCAAAAATACTAAGGATGTACTCTTCTGCAAAATTTCCGAATGCATGTCCAAATTCGTGCATAAATATTTTTGCCTGATTTGGATGTGCATATAATCCTGGAAAACTAAGTGCTTCTGTGTCTTCGTCATAAAATGGCACAATTTTTGCAGCGCCAACTAGATAAGGACTTGCTACAGAAACCGCAACAATGTCACGACTATTACATAAAGCCGAAAACGCATTTACCCAACCCACACAATATTTTGAAGGCCTATCTAACGCCCAGCCGGTGCTGGAACTTGTCACACATCCAAGTTGTTTTGGATAATCAACATACCGAAGATTGAATTTGTTTTTATTTGATTTAAACGGTTCCCACATAAAAAAATTATCTTTAATATTTTCTATCTCCGAATGGAAAGTAGTGAGATCTGTTTTAGAATAACCATCTGGAATAAATATAATATCAATTTTTTCTTCGGGATCTCCACTGACATGAATATCTTTGCATTGTGGTGTGTACTCTAAATCATATGTTATAAGTAAACCACCACCACATTCAATTCGCAAGTCGTCTTTAGAAATAAATGCTCGCCCTTGACCAATTGCTGTTGATCCATCAGAATAATCAATCTGCGTACTAACAATAAAATATTCTTTGGTAGGCAAAGTATTTTTCAAACAGGTATCATAAATATATTTATCAAATTTCCCAGATGTAATATCGATAGCACTTATTTCAGAAAAAACTATGCTTGAATTTTGTTGTGTTGAAAGAAAATTATTTATAGCATCAACTTTTTTTAAATTCGTCAATTTCTCAAAATATGAAAGATCACAATCCTCCCGCACTTTTATCGCAAAAGTTTTCCAGTAATCTTCTGGGCGGATTTTTTCCTGAATTGGTCTACTCGTTTCAATATTTAATGGCAAGGAAAAATTATCCGAGGATTCTAAATCTTCAAAATCTTGCCATTCCTGATTTATAGGATCCCATTCAGATATCTCTTCTATTTGACATAATCCAAAATAATCACCTAAATAATCGTCTAGAAACATGTCTGGAAAAATCATTCCTATATTCCAACCTTCTACAAGTTTTATTTTTGATAATATCGAATCGGAGTTTGCTTGAGCACTTGCAGAAGTAGTGTTTCTTGAATTCATTTCCAATTCAATACCCGTAATTTCACAATCAGCATCCGAATACACCCAAGCATTACTAGTAGAAATAAAAAATTCTTCAGTCATAGCTCCAACAAATGCTTGCTCAATATATGCACGTGCAGATTCGGTAAAATTTTCAGTGCCTAATTTATTGTATTTATCCAACTCTCCACCAACATATTCTTTTTCGGGCGTCCAAACGTAGGCATATTTTAAATGCCCTTCACAATGTCTTGGCTTTCCATACCATATTGGCGGCAGCAAATTCCAGCCTTCATAAATTTTGAATGTGTAATTATAAATATCGTTTGATGTTTCCCTTTCCGCGTTGTTAGTTGTACCAAGATATTCTACATCAATTGTCTGTGCACTAATAGAAACTATAACTACAACGAAAAGTACCCATAATAAAATAAGTCTTTCTATTTTTTTCACAATATCACTTCGTAATTCCTTCAACCTGGGAACGCAGGAGGCACAGGAATTCCGCCAACCACATTGTTATTATTGGATATACTGTCCTGATCACCTAATCGTGGCAAATCTATCCCCGTATTTACTTGCCCGTCAAAATCATCTACTATCACATTGTTACAACCAATTAGCGTAAATAGTAAGGCACATGCAATTAACAATACAATTATTCTTTTCATTAAAAGAATAATGCTTTTTTCTTATTAAATGTTTTTGTTAAATAGTTAGATACTATACTCAAACCATTATTTAATTATTGAGAAATAATTGAGCAAGCTCAAATGACATTTGTAATTCTTCGTTTTCAGTTGCGCCTTTTTTTGTAGCAAATGTAGTCACTACAAACGCACCCTGCTTTGTCACAAGTCTTTTGCTAGTTTTACCAAACGCTTCTTGCGTGTACCAATAATCATTGCCAAATATATTTTCTTTACATGGTACTGTCGCAGAACCATTACATTTGATTGAGTAAATAGCATCAAAATATTCATTAGGGTCTGAAACATAGTCCTCATCGTTTTGTGCATTTGAATAATCTCGAATGTACATATAATATCCTGCAGATTCATCACTATGACTAAAACCTAAACAATCCAAAAAAACCACATTGTTTGGTTGACCATCAACGGTGTCGGATGTGTTGAACAAATCATTCAATCCTAAAATATTCTCAACATCAGAAAGTTTTATCGTTTGACAAATAATGCCTTCTCCAGTATTTTGAGAAGTGTTTGAATTGATTCTTTGACCGTCATTCGATTGAGATTGATTAACTTTTAGATTTGTTGAATCCGAGTTTGTATTACATCCAAAAATTAGTCCAAATATAACCAAACATATCAGAGCAAAAACTATCTTTCTCATGAGCAAAATACTACCTTTGTTATATTTAAGAGTTTTTGATTTAATCAAAGTTAAACAAAATCAAATAATCCTTTTTGTTGTATCGTATCGTTCTTGAAAACCGAATCGATTTCTTTTTCTATCATAACAAGTCGTTGTATTAGATAATCGCTTAAGTGTTCTTGGCGAGCCATGTTTTGAGCGATCTTCAAGTACTTTCTAACCGAGCCTTGGTGGATTGTTAATATCACTGAGTCGCGTCCACACTTATAGCATTTACCACTAAGAGGTATTCGTCTATACTTTTCGTTACAATTAGTGCATCTAAATGTTTGACGAGAAAATGCACGAGCATTACCAATAATATCTGGTAAAAAATGTGAACCCATTACGCGTTCTAAACCATCTTTTGCGTCAACCGCCCAAATCTTTTTTTGTAACGCATTTTGTTTTTGTATTTTGTCTTCCATTGATTTTAATTGAATGTATTGAGACGTTTTTGGCCCCTCATCAAAAATCTCAGTGTGGTGAGTAAATCCTACTCCTGTGTATTGTGTATCAGTATCTAAATGGTTTTTTACAATATCAACTATATCAAGAAAAGGATCGGTTATTTTCATTGCAGTTTCATAAAATGCGAGGGGGTACGCGAAATCACGGTCCATTTCATACGCTTCATCATCTACTTCGGTCGGATTAACAAGTGTTGTGAAAACAATTGCTGCATCCATTTTTCCCCCGTTTCTATTCGCCAAGTATTTTTTGGAAAAATTCAATAATCCATCCATTAGCATTAACACGGAGTCTTGGTCACCATCAACGTTTCTTCTTTTTGCACAAACCCAGAAAGGATGCCCAAAACCAAGACGTGCTTTTGTATAACCTATTACTCGCGAAGTAACTGCTGCTGACGTGTGCGGAGCTAAACCAAGTAAAAGTGTTCCAAGCAAATCGTTAATTGTACTCGCGTTGTAAAACCTTTTGTCGTGATAAAAGAATTCTAGTTCGTCATCAATGAATTTGCTCATTGCGAGCATCCATTCACCACAACCCTCGTTTACTATAATGTCTTGTGGGAAGATCTCTATTAATTGGTCAACGCTAGTTATTTCTTTTCCTAAATAATCTGTTTCATAACCAAAGTCTTTTACTTGCTTAACCGAAAGATTGATTTCTTTTGGTTTGAAATGAGTTATCGTTGCATTAAGTAATTCGAATCTACTGGTTCCATCTCGAAAAATATTTACTCCGTGTCGCGCACGCAAAATTCCTTTTTCAAGCGGTTCAACTTCTTTAGCATCACTAATCATTCCTTTTACGCCTTTTACAATGTCGGGCATTGGTAAACGTAAATTTGATTTTGCATGTTCCATTAATTCGCGTAAATTTACTTCGTGTTCGCCTGAGAAGGACAATGGTTTACCACATTTTGGGCAAGCTTCTCCTGCAAAAGATGCTTTACACGTTCTACAAAACTTTAATAGTACATTTCGTTCATTTGTATCAGGATCATTTGATAAAAAAGTTTTTTTCTTTGTTCTAGGATCAAAGTAATGCGCAATATCTACTTTTACGGTTCCCTTTTCATTACCATGCACGTCAATTGCTTTGTTAATACTCCGTGTGTTTCCTCCGGCTAGCGCAATTGGAAATAATACGTGTGGATTGCCTTTCATTTGTCTTCGTTTTGCTTGTTCTGGTCGCCCCATTCTTGCACCGATAAATGTTCCTGCTTTGTCTTTTATCCTCATTCCAGAAATTTCTGAGAGGTATTCTAAAACATCTTCTTGTTTACTTGTCTTTTTGTCTTTTAGCGAAAACGTTTCAATTAATGATAATACGAATTCATCGACAATTATTTTGTCTTGTTCTAGGTGATGTGGCAAACCAATTTTTTCAAGTAAGAATTTTGATTCGTCATTTTTATCTAAAGTTATTTTATCCTTAGTTATGACACCTGTTAAAAGAAAGTTATGTAGTAGTTTCATTTCTTTTGTATTAAGTGCTTTGTAAAAATGAATGTATTTTGGATGCAATGGCACACCAAGTTCTTTTGAAAGAGTTATTGCTTCTTCTTCAGACGTAACCCTTGGCTCAACAAGAATCTTTTGTAAATCAAATTTTATTTTATCTGCTACTGCCTTCTTTGCGTCCATTGCTTTTGCTAGTTCTAGAACCCACCATTCTTCAACGTAACCTGGAGGGACTAACGGATGCGCACTCTTTCTAAAATCACCGTACGCAACTAATAGATCTCCAATATACAAAATCTTTTTTATTTGTATTCTTAGCTCTTTAGCATGTGCAAGTGAATTAACTCGAGTCACAGACCCATCTTTTAGCATTACTATTGGTCCATCAACTGTTGTACACGGAAAGAACTGTGTTGCTTTTCCTGGCCGCTCAATTTTACCATGTGTTCCAACTGCAATGAATTCATCAAACACAATCATTGAAGCAGGATTGATTGCTTTTGCCATAAGACCAGTGTTTCGTCCTCTACCATAACGCAAACGAAATCCACCCCACGCACTAGGATATGCTAAAATAGGTCGCCCTGCGGCTAGACCATCTAAAATTTTTTTATTTGGTTTGATTTCGATTTTTGATTGTTTTTTTTCAACTTTAACAATTTGTTCTAAAAAAGTCCAATCAAGGTTTGCTAGTTTCTTTGCTTTGTCCATTATCCACATTGCTTTTAGAGCAACTCCGTCCGCAATAACAAGTCCTACTCCTCCGCGAATCCGGTTACTTGGAATTCTTGGTAAATCTCTGTGAACCGAAACTTCTTCTTCTTCGGTTGGCGTACCATTAATACACACCGGGCAGTTTTCAACAATTATTCTTATTTCATTATCTGGGATAGTGTATTGTCTTGAAGAGATCTCGGTTTGGTATATGCCTACTTCTTCAACGTATCTTTCAACTTCGTCTTGAGTTGGTTTGTATTTATCAATCCCCATTAGTTGTCTACCATAATCTCCAAGAATTAAAGGAAGTACTGCTGATGACCCACCTGCGGCTCTAATCGGCCCAGCATAATGAATGTCAATGTATTTACTTCCATCAGGATTTTTGTTGATCTCAATTTTTGGTAGACCATCAAGCGGCGCAACTACTACTCCTTCGGTCTCAATTAACAAACACGCTTTAATAGCCGTTTCAATTCTTTTTTGATCGTCAGGAATCGTACACCATTTTTGTTCTATAATTTCTTTGAATAAATGAAAATACGCTTTTTGTCTATCAGGAATATCTATTATTACTTCACGATATCTTCGTGCTAACCCCTTCAAACCAATAAGTGTTTCTGCTCGATCAGCCATGTCAAGAGCAGGAGTCATTTCAACGTTGGTTGAAACATCCATTCCTTTTGCTTTAACTTTTTTTGCGAATTCAAATTGTTTTTCAACTTCTTTTTGAATAGTCTCAAAGTATCTTCGAACAACTGGAGAAGACGGAACTTTTATTTTAGTCATGCTTTTCCGCCCTCTGTTTCGTTTATCTTTTCTGCATCAATTTCTCTTTGTAAATTGTTTCGCATAAAATAAGTTTCAGATATTTGTCTTGTTTTTAGATTAACCATTGGAAATACTCCTGGTGTTGGGTGGTGACCAATCTTTTTTTGAAAATCTGTTTGTGCTTCCCAAGTTCCCCCATTAATTACGGTTGTCCCACGATACGTCCCATAACCATTGTGATGCATGTCGCCAATCCACACTAAGTCCGGCACTTCTTTGATAACCATGTAATCTTTACTTTCAGGAACATATGGATTTCTACCACCATATTTTGGCATCAAATCTCTTTTTTTAAGTAGTTCAATCATTCCTTCATGCGGTTTATCCATTTCAAGAAAAGACACATTCGAAATTAAATCGTGGATACTTGCTCCATGATAAATCAAATTTTTTAGTCCTTCGGTTTCTACCCACGAAGGAGAAGAAATAAAATGAAAGTTTCTTTGTGCGTACAAACGAGGCATAAATTCTTTTGGAATAGCTGGTTGTGGTTCTGCACGTCTTACTGCGTCGTGTTGCCCTGGACAAATGAATATTTGGATGTACTCAGGGATTTGTAACATCACGTCTTCAAAAGCTTCGTATTGTTTGTAAAGATCTTTTATAACAAGTTCATCGAATTGCCCCGGATAAACTCCTACTCCTGAAACGTTATCTCCGTTAACAAATAAGTATTGTAGTTTTCCAACCTTGTCTTTTTGTTTTTCAGTTAAACCTTCTCCGTTAAGAAACTTGAGCCATTTTGCAACAGGCTTTTCAAGATACGTGTTACTACCAATATGAAAATCTGATGTTCCTCCAGAATAAACTTCGTCTTGGATTGATCTTGGACTACCGATTGGAAGGTCTGGCCAATAAATTTCTTTTATTATAATAAAGTCGTCACCGATTTTTGCGCCTTTTATTCCAACAACATTGTCTTCTAAAACTCGTTCGCCTTTTTTCATTAGTTCTTTGTCTCGCTCCATTATCAAAACAATACACTTTGCTTCAAGATCTTCTATTTCATACGCGATGTGATTATTCTTTGTAGTCCATTTTTTGTTAACCATTCCAATGATATCAACATTCTCGTTTTTTGGAATTGCTTTTAGACTAGATATGTCTGTTGGAGAAAGATTATGTCTTTCTTTTAGCATATTTGAGAGTAATTTAAATTTGCTTCTAAACAAACGCAAGAAATCATCGACTTTTCCTTCACAATGACTTTGTCCAGTAACATCATATTCAGTCATTATCCTAAATTCAGGCGCACGATCTTTTGCTTGTGCGTTAAAACTAGACTTCCTTATTTCTATACTAGGTTTTGTTTGAGACATTTTTGTTCGAGTTAACTTTTTTTCAAGAATATGCGGTTCAACAAATAATTGCCCGTCTTTTTCTAGTTCATCAAGAATACTCGCCCAATTATCTTGTTTTTGTAATAAAGAAATAGCTTCTTTTGAAACGATAAGGTTTTTTTGTTCAGCGTATTTTAGAATTTCTTCCATTTTTTCCCATCTGGTTCGCAAAGATTTATTTCATCTTTTCTTTCGCTTCTTCAACCAGTGAGATTACATGCCAAATATCTGTTCGAGTATGCTCAGGCATATTTACGTCGTTACTAATATCATCTAACAGATACACTGCTTCGCTTAAACTAGTAACTGTGTTTGTTTTTGCTTTCCCAAGAGCTTCTTCCACTTTTGCGCGAATGTTTCGCGGAACGGCTCTATCATCGAGAATTTCGTCCATTATTTCTATTATTTCATTCATTTTATTCACCAGTGTCAGTGCAAACAATTAAATTAAAATCCGCGTGACCAATAGACTTAGATAAGCAAATTATTTTAAAGGAAATAGGAATTAGTCTATTTTCCAACTTTCTGCCATTAGCGTTTCATACCGATCTAGCCAACGTAATAATTGTGCTTTCTTTTGTTCACCCATTTGCATTTTTCTCAATCTACGCCTTAATTTACGAGGATTATCAATTCTTGGTTCAAAAAACATTGGTGCATGAGGATTTGCAATCGAAACATTCGATGCATTTCCTGTAGGAAAAATGACAAGTGGTTTTAACATATAAATTGATGAGTGTGAATCGATTCCAAGACCATGCATTTGACGAGTTAATGCGCGAATTACTTTATTTTTCTTCACTTTCGCTTCATGTATCAAAAATTCGTGAGATTCATATTCATGCCCTTTTATTTGGGTTGTACCCTTTTCGTGTAATAATAATCGCATGTATTCTTTTAATTCAGGATTTAGTGGCACTTCATTAAAATGCAATAATGATCCGTTTACAAGTTCTTCAACACCCCTTATTCTTGGAACGTTTTTGGGAAATAATTCTCGGATAATCTTTAACTCATAGAATTTTGCGCGAACTGGTTTACCCCGCCCATCACCTAATCTATGCGCTACAAGGTCGCCCCTTTCATTAAAAAAAAGTCTACGTGGCATACTGCCCGCTTTTCTATATACAACTTTTAATTGCCCTCTTGCAAAAGCTTTTTTACTTGCTTGCCATTCATCAAACTTTACTTCTTTTGATATGAGTGCGCGCTGGGGTTTTTTGGGTAATTCGACGAACTTTCTTAATCTCATTTCAACAACTCTTCATATCGGTCAAGCCAGCGCAATAATCGTTCTCTTCTTTTTGAATGCAACGTTTGAATATGTGCTCTCAAGTCAGTAGTGTTTCCAATTTTTGGTTCGAAAAAAACTGGCACATTAGGATTTGCAACCGAAACATTTGATGCATTTCCAAAAAATACATTATCATCGATCCCAATTGCATACATGCGGTCTCCAATTGCACGTACGCACATATTTCCATGCACTTTTTCTGCATGTACCACATATGTATTTGACTCGCGACTGTGCGCACCAATTTCTCCTTTCGGAAAAATATCTACTAACCGCCCCATATAATTTTTCAATTCTGGATTTAATTCAACTGCATCAAAATGAAATAATGCCCCCCTCAACATTTCTTCCATCCCGCGTATTTTTGGCGTGTTGCGAGGAAATAAATCATTAATTATTTTCATTTCCCAGAACTTTGCATGCGCGCTTTTTCCATGCACACTATCCAATTTGTGCATAACAAGATTTCCACGTTTATCAAAAAACCTATTACCTATCCATCGTCCGTCCTTTGTATATGCTACTTTGTATTGCCCTCTTGCAAATGGTCTTCGTTCAGCTATCCAATCTTTAAATGCTGTTGTTTTTCTTATCAGTTGTTGTTTTGTTTTCTTTGGCAACTTGTGAAATACATTTAATCTCATTTCAACAACTCTGCTTTCAAATTGTCTAGTCCTTCTCCTTCAAGGATCATGAAGTTTCCTTCAAATGCTTTCTGTGCTTTTTTGATTTGTTCATCGCTAGCAACATCGGTTTTGTTTATTACTATGATGAACCCTTTGTCAGAAAAAAGCTTTTTTATTTCAGCAAAAAGGTTTTGTTGTTCAAGCATTTCTTGAAGAGGATCAACAACAAAAATAATTGTTCCTTTTAGATGTTGAAACGCACTAATCGCTTTTAGTTCGATGTTGTTTCGCTTACTAATTGGTCGGTCAAGTAAACCAGGCGTGTCAATAACTTGGATTGGCAAATACTTTTTTATGAAAGAACCAACGTTCAATCCTTTTGTTGTGAATGGGTACGCAGCTGTTTTTGGTGTCGAAGTAGTTATCTTTCCCATCAAAGTACTTTTTCCTACATTTGGAAAACCTGCTAAAATATATGCTTCTTGATCTGCTTTTATCGAAGGTAGTTCTCGTAGTTTTCTTGCAGCGTCATTGTAAATAGTAATTGGTCCTTTTAATTTTTTTATCAATGAAGACACTCTGCCAAAGTATTCGCGAGTAAGATCTTTTGAATGTTGCACTGCGCCTTTCTCATAACGAATTTCTTTTAATGCAATAATTTTTTCTCTACGCATATTTTTGATTATTCTAACGGTTGCAGAAACTTTTGCAAGAGCAATTTTTGTTTCGTTAACGTCAATTACAAAAGTAAATAGATCTTTGTAAAACGGTTCTAGTTTGTCAACGCTTGGAAAGTCTTTTACTACTTTTAATAGCGTACTTTCTAGGAAATCATAAGGTGCTTCGATTTTCGCAATTTCTTTTCCTTTTATCGTGTAAAACGGAGTCTTTTGTTTTGCGTATGCTCCTGCCTTTTTTCGTGCTCGCGAGAAAGACGCTTCTAGTAATATATCCGGTTTTTCTATTAATTTTAGATTCATTTTGCTTCAAATCCTTGTTTTTTGCGCAGATTTTTTGTCTGCCATTAACTATTTAAGGCTTAAGCAGTTTTTTAATTGTACGGACTGAGCAATTTTAATCGATTTTTGAAAAATTTGCTTTGTTTTGGGGTTGGAAAAATGAATGATTTTTTTAAAGACAAATACAAGCAGTACATGCTAGTTCCTGCAATCCTACTTATTCCAATGTTATTTTTAATTTTTGTCGTTCCAGGGATCTCTCCAGGAATTGATTTGACCGGCGGAAACGTTATTATTGTTCGATCACAACAAGAACTAACCGAAGGCGGAGTTTTGAGTGCAATTGAAGGCTTTGATTTGCCCGAACTTCGAATCTCAACAATCACTTCACCCACAGGTTATGGTGCGTGGATACAATATAGCAAGAATCCATTGATTAATGAAGCTGAAGAAGTCATTGCTCAAGCAGAAGCTAATCTAGAAAATGAAGTCGAATCTATTAGTCTTTCTAAACAAGTAATTAGTTTACTTGGTGGAGAAGATGCAGAATATGACAACGCAAAACTAGCTTTACTTGATGCACAAGATGTTTTAGCATCGTACAAAGAAGGGTTCTCAACTTCTTTACAAACAGCTTTATCAGACGAACTTGGCCTTGGAGCAGATGTTGAATTCCAGAAAAGAGAAATTTCTCCTACACTTGGAGAAGCTTCATTACAAGGAATAATTAATATTTCTATAATCGGTTTTATTCTAATTATTATAGTAATTTTTATTGCATTTAGACAAGTTGTTCCTTCAGCCGCAATCATACAAGCAATGATTTTTGATGTTGTTGCAGGTTTAGCCGGAATGGCGTTATTGAACATCCCTTTGTCATTGACTACTTTGCCCGCGTTATTAATGCTAGTTGGATACAGTGTTGATACAGACATTATGCTAACTTCAAGAATGCTAAAAGAAAGAAGTGGAACGCCGGGAGAACGAGCAACTACTTCGATGAAAACCGGTCTTACTATGACTGGAACAACACTTGCAGCACTAGTTGCAATGATTCTAATTTCGTACTTCTATCAAATAGAAGTTATTTATCATATTTCAGCAATACTGTTCTTTGGATTGATCGGTGATGTTATTGCTACTTGGTTAATGAATGCACCAATACTACTTTGGTTCGTGGAGAAGAAAAAATGAATCTATTAAAAAATTGGCGAATCTTATTACTAGTAGTTGCTTTACTGTTTATTTGTGTCGTTGTTTTTGTTAATTTCGGTCACGACGACAAAGGATATTTAGAAGGAACTAATGTTAAGCTTGGACTTGATTTTGAAGGAGGAACCTTGTATCAAATCGAATTACAAGAAGCGGTGTCTGTTGAAGAAATAAATCGTATCGCAGTTATTATTTCTCAAAGAGTTGATCCATCCGGTTTAAAGGACGCAAGTATCACTCCAATTGGAAATCAATTTATTGTAATACAGATCTCGGAAACAAATCCTGCTGAACTTGAGAAAATCGAGTCAAGAATCAGACAACAAGGAAAATTCGAATCAAATCTAAACGGCGAAATCGTTTTCACTGGAGACCAAATCAAAAAGGTTCTTCGAGGAGACAATTCTTACGGAGTAAGAAAACAAGGAGACACTACTTTTGAATGGAGTTTACCTTTTGTATTAAACGAAGACGCAATTAATAGTTTTACCGAAAAAACTTTCCACCAATGTAGTGCAACAAGTTTTACTCCCGACGGAAAACCAATTTATGATTGTGAAAAAACAATTTTCTTTTTAGATAAGCCAGACGCATTAATTGTTATTAGTGAAGACCAATATGCACTTGACGAAGAAGCAATGTTTATCGGAAATCGATTATTAAATATTCCACAACAAACAGAAATTGAAGAAATTATAGAAGATTCTCAATTAAATGTAATCGTGTATGACGGAAGCTTGGATGTTAATGCATTAGTTGGGATACAAACACAAAAAGCAATTGTTTCTTCCGACATAGGAAACGAAGTTGTAGTTGTGTTAGAAGACAATGGATTTGAAGTTACTAAAGTTGAAGCGGTTGACAAACCATGGTTGTGGGACGTTATTAATGCTCAACAAGTAATTAGTTTAAGCGAAAGCATAACTAATGAAGATGTTGCAGATATTGCGCACGCACAACAATTCTCAACGTTACGAATTAGTGGACAAAGAGAAGATGTTGAAACTGCTTTAAGCGATCTTGATGAACTAGCAATTCTTTTAGAATCAGGTTCATTACCTACTCCTGTAAAAACAATTTCAAAAGAAACTATTTCTCCTTCTCTTGGAGAATCATTTAAATCATTAGTGATTTTAATGGGAATAATTGCGTTCATCGTTGTTGGAATCGTAGTAGCTATACGATACCGAATGGCTAAACTAGTAATTCCGATCTTTATCATTGGTGGTAGTGAAGTACTACTTAATCTTGGTTTCATGGTTTTGATACAAAGACCTCTTGACCTAGCCGCATTCGCAGGTTTACTTGCTGCAATTGGAACTGGAGTAGATTCCGAGATCGTTATTACTGATGAATTACTTGGAAAATCAAAGAAAATAAAAGAGTCTCTAATAAAGAGAGCTAAAGCAGCTTTATTTATTATTATGACTTCTGCTTTCACTATGATTGCAGTTATGCTTCCAATTATATTCACGGCTAGATCTTATCCTGGAATTGACAAGCTATACGGCTTTGCAGTAGTAGCTATTGTAGGTGCATTGATTGGTGTGTTTATTACACGGCCAGCATTCACTAAAATCATGGAAATCATAGTTGGAAAAATCGAGAAAAAGGAACGATAAATATGCGTTGGGAAAGAGTCTGGAACGCCGCAGAAAAAGAACATAATGATAAAGCCGAAGGCGATGATTTTAGAAATCGACTTCTCGATAAGGATCCCGCCGAATACTCTATTTATCACCATTATGGAATCGGATATATTCAAAACTTAGACGACATACTTAGTCGAAAGGATGAATCCGAGATTAAGAAAACAATTTATCAACTTGAAGCAGCAGAATCAACGTATTTAGTTGACTTAATGAAAAATGGAATAGATTCGACAAAAAAAGTTTTAGACTGCGGGTCTGGTTCCGGAGGCGTTGCATTTGATTTATATAAATCAACACAATGTAATATCGATGGAGTTACTCTTGCCGAAAAACAGGTTAACTTTACAAATGCGTTGACAGCTAAAAATGGGGTTTCTGACAAGATAAAATTTCATTTAATGAATATGTTGGAATTAGATTTTCCAGACAATACTTTTGATTTAGCATTTAGCTGTGAAACAGACATGTACATCGATTTAGATAAATTCTATACAAGTATTGCCAGAGTACTAAAAAAGGATGGCAAATATGCCATGATTACTTGGTGCCGGAGTGACGAACATATAACCAATAATGACTACGCCGATAAAGTAGATGCATATTATGAAGTTAAAATGCAACATTTAAGTGCTTACAAAACTGCATTAAACACAGCAGGATTCAAAATATTAGAATTTAATGATTTGACCACCGAATCAGTAGATTATTGGAAAATTAGAAAAGAATCATCAATCTCTTCAGATGTGGATACCCCGTTCTTAGAAGGATTAACTAATGGATACATAAAAGTTATTTCTATTCTAGCAGAGTTAGCTTAATTATTTATTTAAAAAAAGAACGATAGTTAATTTAACAGTTTGTTAAAATCGTTTTTTGTAATGCTTTTTGTTCCATAATACCATATCACTAGAATGATACCACTCATTACAAACCAAGTTATTGTGTGAACTATTTCTGCATCAAAACCTACTTTAGCAGACACGAGTACAAGTAACAAGCGAGGGATGTTGATTATTAATAACAAGCAAAAACCGAATAAAAAGAGCAATAGCTTTTGCTTTAATTCAGGTCTTTTTAGCGCAAAGATGATTGAAGCAAGGATTGCCCCACTCATTAAACCAGTACAATAATTTGTAATGATAAAACGAACACTATCAACAAAAATTATGTTTCCAATAAATTCTAACCCAAGCATACTCGCCGTTAACATTGCTAAATAATTTGTTATAAGTGACAAGTCGAGTAGAGAAATGATTGTTGATAATACAAAATAAATTATGAAGAATTTTATTAAAAATACAATCGCCGGCTTATTCGAATTAAACTTTTTTTGTATTTTTTTGAATTCCATTTCTTCACCAAGGAACCTTTTTTAGTCCTAATTTAAAAGCAATAAAATTTGTTATCAAATGAATGAATACTGTTGCAACTAATACTAAAACTACAAACCATAATTCAGGTAAGCGAATAAACAAACTTAGAACTAACGCCCCAACAACAAAATCTAGTTGATCAAAGAACAACCATTTTTCTCCTCGTTCTTTACCTAATTGTCTTTTGAAAAAGCTTTCAACAACATCTCCAAGCATCGCTCCGAATGCAAGTAAGAATACTAATAAGAAATATGTTGTTCCAAAAAATAATACGAATTCTGGAAAAACAAGACCTATTACAATACCTGCTAGCGAACCACACATTACCCCGGCTAGAAAACCAAGAATTGATTTACCATTACCAAAGATTCTTTTTCCTTTGTACTTTTTAACAAAATCAAGTGGTTTTTTTCCATGGATTAGAATCGGAGAAGCATTTGCAATGTATATTGGTACAACATATGCAATAATTATTATCAACCAAGCTAATTCTGACATCCAATCACTTATCTATAATAAAACATTTAGATTAATAAAGCTAACAACAAAGCAAATATTGCTCCTGCACTAGAACCAAGAAGATTTACATGCGTGTTATTTAGAATCTTTTTTATTTCAAATAACGCCCCGAATAATGAATCAGCATTTGTTCCAACAAGTCCGGCAAGAACAATTATTATAAAAGCAAAAATATTTTGATAAACAACAAAGTAGAGTAATGCGATTATTAGTGCTCCGCATAAACCCGCAACTTCTCCAAGACGCGTAACTCCGCCGTCTGTTCCGCGAACCACTTTTTTAAACGTTGTAATTAATCTTGGTTTTTTAGAAGAATAATAACCTATTTCGCTTGAAAGCGTATCAGATAAAGCTGCTGAAATTGCTCCAAAAAATCCTATTTGAAATATAATTGAGTGTTCAGGATAAATTGCTACAAGAGAAAGTATTGCAAGCGCAGGAAGCGAATTTCCTACAACATTCCAAATATTTCTAGTTTCGTGTTTTTTCTTGGGATAATTACTTGCGATCTCACCGATAACAAAAAATAATACTACTGCTAAAAAACAGAGTGTTGGGTTTGGACCATATGTTATTGCGGCTAAACCAACTGCGTTAGCAATTAAGATTCCTTCAAAATTAAGTAGTTTCTTTTTATACGAAAAATACGAGAAGAACAATAAGAAAAGTAATAACAGTATTAATTCGATTATACCCATGGAAATCAAAAGATTATTCTTCAAAGTTCATTTTATTACTTTGCTTGTGTAAAAGTAGCTTTTGAAACAACTACTTTTTTAATTATACAAATCTTAGCTGCTTTTTTAGCTAGGTTTCCTGCGAATTTTCCAAGTAACAATTCATCTACAACTGCTTCAAAGTCTTTTCCTTTCAAAGTTTCAATTTCTTTATCAGTTATTGCACGAATACTTGTTTTTTGTCTTTGAGTTGCTTTTCTTCCGGTTACTACAACAACACTTACTCGAGCATCTCCACCAACAACTCCTAGTTTGATAAAAGAAGCAACTTTACTATTTCTTCTTCTAATTAATCGTCCAAGAGTGGCTTTTGTAACTTCAAATTTAGAAACCTTCGTACTAATTGTTTGTCCTTGTACACCGTCATATTTGAAATAAACAGATACGTCTCTACGCATTCTTTGTCCGGTTAATCTATCAAGAGTAACTTTGAATGTTCTTCCTTCTAAATGATGTGCTTTTTCAGCAGGAGTTTCACACAAAGGTTTTTTGCTAAATGTTTTGCTAGAAACAATTGTATACCAACTTTTCTTTTTCCATTTATCAACGGTTTTTCTTCTTCCTTTTGCTCCCTTTGCTCCTTTTTTTTCAGCCATAAAAATCACTCAATTTACTTTACTAATAATGCTGCTTTTTCTGCAGAATATCTCCAATCCTTTGCTATTTTTCCTTTCTTAGAATAGTATTTTGCTAGTCTACGAATTTTTGAAACAGTTATTTCGTATCCTCGCTTAGCAGAAAAGTCTTTGTTGTTTTTCTCTAAGTGATCAAATAACATAACACTCTTTCTAATTAAATTTAATAAGTCTTCGGGGATATCCCCTAATAATTTGCTTTCGCCAAGAACGTCTTGGATTGTTTTGTTTGTTAAATCACGAAAATTAGGAACATTGTGTTCGTCTCTTAAAATCAAACCTATTTTGCTTGGAGTGTGACCTGCGTTTGCTAAAGACACTACTTGTTCTTCTGCGTCTTTTGCACTCAATCCAGTTTCTTTTTTTACCATTTCAATCACTTTAACCTTTCCTTCCTCTTTGGGCTAGGAAAAGAACAATAAAATTTTGATCTTTTATAACATATTACTGAAAAAGAAGATTTATAAAGCTAATTCCTACTGCTCTAATCGGCCATTAGCAATTATCCTGGATTTCTACGTTTATATTTTCTGCACTCATAAGCATGTACTCATTTAGTTCTGCTTGATTTGGGTTCAGATATGCTCTCTCGGAAGAAGAAGTTAAATTATAGGCGGCTGTTGCTAGGTCTGAATATTTTGCCGTTAGAACTACAAAAGATTTTGCTTGGTTAACGGTCTTTGTATCACACGAACTAAAATTTAATGTTGTGAACTCATTAATTGCTAAATTATAATAATAGAATGCTTGTACTGCATTAAGTTCTGCATCAACTACACTTGCCACACTCAAACTACTTCTTGTTCTAAGATACGATAACTCACTAATATAATCACCTAGCATGCCGGTTGTTGTTGGAAATGCAACTGGAGCGTACTTTGCTTTTACGCTTTGGAATTCTTGTAAGGTTGCTTGATTGGGTACTAATGAAACACATCCCGACGCTACGGCAAGTATTACTAGCACGAGTAAAATAGGAATAATTATTTTCTTCATTTTATCTTAAATACTAGCGTTTTTTGTTTTTAAAATCTTTTGCTTTTGTTATTTTTGAGCTAGAACTTGCCCAAAACTTTTTCAAAAAAGCTTTTTCTTTTTTTAGCGAGTTGCTCTTCTTTTTCTAGTTTTGCAAGTAACTCTCTTTGTTTCTTTGAAACTTTTTTTGGCGTTTCAACAATTACTTTAATGTATTCATCTCCGTGACTAGAAGAATTCACGTGCTTTATTCCTTTTCCTTTCAAACGAAAAATTGTTCCTGTTTGTGTTCCTGCGGGAATCTTTAGATCAGCTTTGCCTTTAAGTGTTGGAACTTCAACTGTTGCTCCAAGCGCACTCTCAGTAAATGAAATAGGTATTTCTGCGTAAACATCCACTTCGTCTCTTTTGAAGATATCGTGTTTGTCAACAAAGATTACTACATATAAGTCTCCTGCCCCGTCACGTCCTTCATGTCCTTTTCCACTTAACCGCAAATGATTCGCAGTGTTAATTCCTTCAGGAATTTTTACTTTGAGTTTTGTTTTCTTTGTAATTAAACCATTTCCGTTACATTTAGTACATTTTTTTTCAGCGATTTTTCCTTCTCCTCGACAGTCATGACAAGTTGCTTGTGATTGGAATACTCCAAACGGAGTTCTTTGTTGTCTAATCACGCGTCCGTTTCCGCCACAAGTTTTACATGTTTTTACTTTTCCGTTTTCTGCACCTGTACCTTTACAAGGAGAACATTTTGTTATTCGATCAAAAGAAACTTCTTTTTCTGTTCCAAAAGCAGCTTCTTTAAATAAGAGTGTTAAATTAACTTTCACATTTTGACCATAATCTTGTCTTGCTTTTTGTTTTCGTCTACCAAACAAGTCTCCTAAATCAATATTCATTCCACTAAATTGATTAAAAATATCTTCGAAGTCAAAGTCCATTCTTTGGCCTTGTCCAAAACCAGAGAAACCAGAGTGTCCTTGAAAGTTTTTGTAAGAGTCCCCGTAATTATCATAGTTTTGTTTTTTTTCTGTGTCTGAAAGAACTTGGTATGCTTCAACTACTTCTTTAAACTTTTTTTCTGCTTCAGGGTGAGTTGAAACATCAGGGTGATATTTTTTTGCGAGTTTTTTATAGGCTTTTTTTACTTCGTCTATCGACGCGCCTTTTGTTAGGTCTAATGTTTTATAATAATCACTCATATTTACTCGCCTAAAAATTAAAAGAATTATGCAAGAGATAAGATATTACTTTTTCTTACCAAAACGCTTTTTTCTTGCTTTTTTATATCTTACGTGTTTCGTTGCTGCGTTTACACCCGTACGCACTTGTTCGTCCACATCAACAACACGTGCACGCACGCCCGCCATTGCATTATGGTGTTCACCATGCGCTTGTTGACTTTGTTGTCTAAGTCGTACAACTCTTAAGCGTTGATTTCTCTTCTGAATTTCTTGAAACTTATTTATTATTCGTTTACCAACTTCACGCATAAATACATACTCCTTTCAATATTAATAAATTTAACTAGCAACCCATAACGGGCTGCTAGTGGCATCTAATTTTTGCTGAGGGTGTGTTTTCCTTTGCAAAGTATCATTTTTGTTCTTGTTTATCGTCTTTTTCTTCGAATTCGGCGTCAACAACTTTTTCATCTCCTTCTTTTTTATCTTCTGCACCGGTTTCTGCTCCAGGCGCACCTTGTGCTTGAGATTGTTGTTGGCCTTGGGCTTTTTGATATACTTGTGAACCAATTTCTTGTAGTGTTTTGTTTAAATCATCCATTTTTTGTTTTGTTGATTCTAACACTTTTGGTTCTTTTTCAATTTCTTCTTTTAATGCATTTAGCTTTTCTGTAATTTGTTTTTTCTTGTCTTCATCTAGTTTGTCTTTTAGTTCTTCTAGCATTTTTTCGGTACTATACACTGTTGCATCTGCATTATTGAATGTTTCAATACTCTCTTTTGTTTTTTTGTCTTCGTCTGCGTGTGCTTCAGCTTCTTTTTTCATTCTCTCGATTTCTTTTTCATCTAGTTTTTCGCTTGCAACGATCTTTATTGATTGTTCTTTTCCTGTTCCCTTATCAGTTGCAGTTACATGAACAATTCCGTTTGCATCGATATCAAATGTTACTTCGATTTGTGGCATTCCTCTTTGTGCAGGCAAAATACCTGTTAATTGGAATCGTCCTAATGACTTGTTGTCATTTGCCATTGGTCTTTCTCCTTGTAACACGTGAATATCAACTGTTGTTTGATTATCTGCTGCAGTTGAGAACACTTGTGACTTTTTTGTTGGAATAGTAGTGTTTCTTTCAATTAGTTTTGTTGAAACACTTCCAAGTGTTTCTATTCCTAAACTCAATGGAGTAACATCTAAGAGTAAAACATCTTTTACTTCTCCGCTTAGTACTCCGCCTTGGATTGCTGCACCCATTGCAACACATTCCATTGGATCTACTCCGCGTTCAGGTTCTATCCCTGTTACTTTTTTAACAAATTCTGCAACTACAGGCATTCTTGTTGGACCTCCAACTAGAATTACTTTTGATAGATCAGTAGCAGTTAGTTTTGAATCTGCTAGAGCTTGTGTAATTGGTTTTTCACATCGCTTAACAAGTGGTTCAATTAATTGTTCTAGTTTTGCTCTATTTAATTTCATTGTTAAGTGCTTTGGGCCTTCTGGTGTTGCGGTTACATAAGGCATGTTGATATCTGTTTCTGTTGTTGTTGAAAGTTCTATCTTTGCTTTTTCTGCTGCCTCGTTAACTCTTTGCATTGCCATTGGATCTTTGCTTAAATCAGTCCCGTCTTTTTCTTTGAAGTCTTGTACAATGTAATTTACTATTACTTCGTCCATATCGGTTCCGCCTAACTCGGTGTCTCCGCTTGTACTTTTTACTTCAAATACTCCGTCGCTCATTTCCATTAGAGTAACATCTAGTGTTCCTCCTCCAAGATCAAATACAAGAATTTTTTCATCTTGTTTGTCTTTGTCTACACCATATGCAAGTGCGGCGGCAGTTGGTTCGTTAACGATTCGAACTACTTCAAGACCCGCGATGCTTCCTGCGTCTTTTGTTGCTTGTCTTTGGTTATCATCAAAGTACGCTGGCACAGTGATAACTGCTTTTTCTACTTTATCTCCTAAAAAACTTTCTGCGTCTTTTTTGATTTTTTGTAAAATAAATGCCGAGATTTGTTGCGGAGTGTATTCTTTGTCATTTGCTTTGAACTTGTGTGCTTTTCCCATTTGTCTCTTTGCTTTTGTAATCGTATTTTCTGGGTTACTAACCGCTTGTCTTCGAGCTGGTTCGCCCACAAGCATTTGTCCTTCTTTTGTGAAAGCTACTACGCTTGGAAATGCTTTTCCATAAACCGTGTTTCCTTCTGCGGACGGGATTATTTTTGGTTTTCCTCCTTCTAAAACAGACGCTGCTGAATTACTTGTTCCTAAATCGATTCCTATTATTTTACTCATTTTACATCACTCCATAATTATAATTTATTTACTTTAACTTTTGCAAATCGCAAAACTTTGTCGTTGATAAAATATCCTTTTTGTAATACTTCTAAGACTTCTCCGTCTTCTTTCTTTTCTTCTTTTCCTTGCATCATGCATTCCATTTCGTTATGGTCGAATTGATCGCTGGCTTTTTTAGTCATTTTTTCAACCCCGTTGTTGTGGAGGAATTTTACTAGAACTTCTTTTACTTGTGTGAGACCCTTATTGTCTTTTTCGTGTTTGATTCCTTCGTTTAGCGCATCAAGAATCGAAATCATTTCACCTAATAGGTTAGAACGAATTCTTGTTTCTCTTGCAATAAAGTCATTTTCTACTCTTTTTTGGTAGTTTTCAAATTCTGCTTGAACTCTCTTCAAATCATTTGTAAGTTCTTCGATTTTTACTTCTTTTTGTTGTAAAAGCTCTGCTTTTACTGCACTCCCAAACGTTTTGTTTGCACGGTCATCACAAGTAACTTTTCCTTCTTTTTTGCATTTACAACTAGATTCTTTTTTGTGCATATCATTAAAGGAACATAAAGGGTTTTAATTCTACCTCTAGTTTGTCTATAGTATACTGTACTTGTCTAGATAGTTTAGACAAGGCTTATAAATTGTTTGAATTATAGTATTTTTATGGAAAATAAAAAGAATTTGCCTTCCGTAAAAAGGCCCCTTCGACACGCAAATCCTAGGCGAAGCGGAGCAAAAATCACAATTAGAAACGTTGCTTTGCCCGAAAATAAGGGTTTTGATGAAAAACTGGCTTGGATTTGCTCTTCGTGTGGCTTCTTTGAAACAATTGACAAAGGAAAGACCGCTGCGATTATATTCAAAGAAATTTATTTAGCAGGAATGATAGGACAAGTGCTTACTAGCACTACTATCGCTGAACGAATTGGAATGAGCCGAGGAAGCGTAATAAATCATTTAAATAATCTAAAAAAAGCTGGGCTTATTGAAAAAGGCGGAAAATACTATTTTGCTCGCCACAAAACAATGGAAGGAATTATTACCGAAGTAGAAGACGATATGCTACACATCTTTTTGCGAATGAAACGAGTTGCCAAAGAAATCGACAACGAAACTGACGACGTTATTAGAATGAAATAGTCATTTGTTATAGCGATCATAATCCCGAATACTTTTTATTCCAATATCCCATGCATCTAAACCATGTTTATAATTTCCATCTTGTTTGTGCTTTTTAATTTCATCAGATTCTAACCGCCTAATGGGTTCTCGTATTTCAATTGTAGCTGAACGATGTCTTGAACGAAATGCAATTGCCTTTCTCAAAGATACTCCCCGATTAACATCTGCTTCATACCACCGCCCATATAAAAAAAAGTGAACGATTGAATGATTTCCCTTTCTAACAAATCTTGCCTGAATACCTTTGGCACGTAAAACTGCACAAAGTGCAACATGATAATCAACACACCCTTGGACCGGCAAGCGATCCTCAGCCATGGGTTCACCCCGATATGAATCAACACACCGATCAATAATAACAAAACCATCTTGTAAAATTTGCGACGCTGTTCGCTTAGAATAATATTGATCCATTTGTGCCAAAGCCACTTTTTTTCGTTTCAAATTCGAAAGCGCCATTACGAGTGAATGAATATCTTTTAGTCTTTTTCCAGGAAACCTAGACGCAAAATCAACTACGTGCGAATCAATCATTGTTTGTTTTCCTGCGCGAATATAATACGGTGTTTTAACTGTGCGTCTTCTGGCTCTTCGTTTTTGCATAATTAAAATTATTATCCAAAGTTAATAAGTCTTTAGTTTGAAAAAAAATCATTGAAATGTTTTTCTA
>JABIDZ010000115.1 GCA_018651445.1 Candidatus Iainarchaeum sp.
CCTTGTATCTGTGTGTCTCCTTTTAGTACTACTAGTATTTCTTTGTTTAATGCTGTGTTCAGCAAATCAAACGGTCTTTCTCCCATATTCTAACACCTCTTATTTTTTAAACTTTCCAAATAATTTTGAAAAAAATCCTTGGTTCTCTATTTTTGATTCAGCTACTTTGATTCCAGTTAATCGCGAAGCTATCTTTTGGAATTCTCTTGCAGCATCCGAACTTGTTTTTCTTAACGATACTGGTGCAACTTTTTGTTGCATGAAACTCTTTCTAACTTCTGCATCAAAAGGAACTATGCCTAAAACAGGTAATTCTAAAATTCCTGCGGCTTCTTGTTTACTAATTTCTCCTTTTTCACCCATAACAAAATTAATTACTACACCCATTACTTTGCTTCCAAGTCTTTGTGCTACTAACTTTGTTTTTAATGCATCTGCAATTGCTGGAGAAGTTGGCATTGTAACAAGTAATGTTTCTTGTGCAGAACTTAACGCACTTAAAACATTTTTTTCTATTCCTGCTGCTGCATCAAGTAAAATAAAATCGTAGTTGTCAGTTAATTCGCTAACAAGGCCAGATAGTCTTTCACTATCAACTCTTTTGTAATTATCTAAACTTAATCCTGAAGGAATGAAATGAATTCCTTGTGGCCCATCATAAATCGAATCGTGTACTTGTGCTTCTCCAAGTAAAACATCGTGCAAGGTTATTGGCGAAGATTGCATTCCAAGAATTAAAGACAAATTTGCCATTGCTACGTCTGCATCAATCAACAAAACTTTTTTTCCTAGCTTTGCTAAACAGATTCCTAGGTTAGCAGTTAGAGTAGTTTTTCCAGTTCCGCCTTTTCCTGATGCGATTGCTATTACTCTTGCCATAAAATCACCCAATAATTTTCCTTTCTTTTTTCAAAGCTTCTTTATTTTCTTCAAGTAAAATACTTAATTCAAGAGCTAATGATTTTAATTCGATACTTGCTAGTTCGCTTCCTGCGCGCACAATGAAAACTTTTTTGTCAAGTGCGAATAACATAAACCAACCTTCTTCTCTTTTTATTAGAACTGCTTCAGAATCGGATAATTCACTTTTAATATAAGACAACATTGCAGTTCCCATTATTGCTTCTGATTGAGAAGTGTCTTCGCTTGCGGCCACTATGCTTCCATCAAAATTTGTTACTACAAAAGAATCAACTAAGTGTTTTCTTTTTAAGATTTCTAGATTTTTTTGGAAATCATTTGAAAAAACATAATTGTGTTTTGATAAAAAGTCTCGTAAGAATTCTACTTGTGACACTGGTTTTGATGTATCATCGCTTTTTTTACTTGAAAATAATTTCAAAAATCCTTTTCCCATTTTCCTCACCAGTTACCTATTTTTTTAGTCCTGCCAAACCAAATCTTTCAAACAAATCATTTTTTTCGACGTTCGCATTGATTTTAGCTTCAAACTTCGAAGGAATTAGCTTTGGAAGATCTTTTAAATTTACTTTGTTTTGCAAAATTAGATGCTCATCAAAAGCAGTCACTAAATCCACTTGACTACGCGTTAATTCCACTACTTGAAAGAACCCGTCTCCAAGGGTTTGGTTCAAAAACTCTTTGAAAGCTTCATCTCCTTTCAAGGTTTTTTGTTCACCTAAGCACTCAATAATACACGCATTTAGTTCACCATCTCGAAAAAATAGTACTCCTTCTTCAATAGCGTTGTTCGAAATTGATTGAACTATATACCCATTAAATTTTCTAGTAATCAATTCACTCGCGATTTTTGTAAAAGTTACTGGTAACGCAGATTTTGTCTTTACTTCGCCAACAGGAAAATTCATTTACTTCCCCTTCAAAAAAATTACTTTGTCTGCAGTGTTTTTTAATGCCGAAGCACTCATTTCTTCAGCCATTATTGCAACAGTTTCTTTTCCCTTGTTCTTTGCTTTTATTAACGCCGGTAAAAAGTCACTATCTCTTGTTGCAAAAACCATTACATCTATTTCTTCGTTGAAAACTGTTTCGGTTGCATCACAAGCCATTGCAACATCAACATCCGTAGTTGTAATAATTGGTTCAAAGCCTTGGTTTACAACGGCTTCAACTAATTTATTTGAAGCAAATTGGTTTAGATAAACTCTACCAATTTTTATTGAACCAAACTTTTTAGCTTCTTTTTTAATCATTTCTAAATCAACACCTAATTCTTTTCGAAGTAGATTTGGTCCATCAATAAAAACAGCTAGTTTTTTTTCCCTATGTTCTAGCAAACTTCTAATCTTTTTTCTTAACACAAAAAACACCCTTAACTATGTTAAAATATAAGCATAAAGGGAATAAAAAGGTTTAGTGAACGCCTTTGCAAAGCACATTTGTAGCTATAAAAAGATGATATTTAAATACTTTGAAAAGAGAATATTCTTATGGCTGGAAAAGGAAGGTATGAACAACCGAGTTTATTTGGCGGGAGGATAAGCAAGGTCGTAGCTGCATCTACCGCAGCGCATAGCAAAGATCAGGGTAAAAATGCGCGTGCAACGATTTTTAACGCAATGGAACAAGCTCGACTCGAAAAGAAAAAAAAGCTTAATATTTATGACGCGTTTACATTTGAAGCTAGGCGAACAAAAAATAAGCACGGCGCAGTTAGGAATATTCTTGAATTCTTAAATCATGGCGGAAGGTTGCATATTGCAATACGTGCAGATGCAAGGCTTCTCCTAAAAGAAGCAGAAGAAAAAGTTAAAGCACAAAATTTACCCTATCACCGAAAGCACCGCCGTCTTCGACTATATAAAAGTGCAAGAATGAAAATTGAGCAAGTCATTGGTTGTGAAATTTATTTAAGACTAAAAAAAGCTGAAGCAAACGGAAGGATTACTGAACAAATAAGACAAGGAATTATGAAAGAGGCTCTTGCAGCAACTTTACGCTTCATTCATCTCAAATAAAGCTTAGCTTTTTAAAATCAATTGATTTAATTTCTATTATGGTTGATGAAAAGAAATTCATGCAAGCTGGTTTGTTAAAACCAGGAAAATACGTTTTAATTGATGGAGAAGTTTGTCAAGTTAAAACAACTGAAAAATCTAAACCAGGAAAACACGGTTCGGCAAAAGTTCGTATTGTAGCATTTAATATTTTTACTAACCAAAAAAGAGGCTTATTGAAAGGAACTGACGTAGAAGTAGAAGTTCCTCTCGTTTTGAAGAGTTCAGGACAAGTTGTTGCCGTTGTTGGAAACATAGTACAAATAATGGACACTGAAACCTATGAAACTCATGAAGCGCCAAAAACAGAATTTGCGCTAGTATCTGGAGACGAAGTAGAATACCAGAAATACGGTGGCGCAGTAAAAATAAATCGGAAAAAATAGTTTCCGCTAGTTTTTTATAGTTTTAATTCTTAATTACCACATGCCTTACTTTAGACATAAAAGATTAAGAGAATTCGAGAATACTCACGCAAAAAATTCAAAATATATTTGTCTTGGCGGAGTTAATATTAGAAAATCTGATCCTCTGTTAAAGAAACTTGCAAATATCGGAGAAAGACACAAAAATCATGCTGAACGACATGCACTTGAAAATAGTCTTTGGCAACATATCAAACGAAAGCGAAAAGAAATACGCGAAAAAGCGAAACGCTAATTAAACTAATTCTCTAAGAGATTAATATGGAAAAAGCTTTGTTGTTAGTAAGTGGCGGAATCGATTCTCCGGTTGCGGGTTTTGTCGCAAAAGAGAAATTTGACTTAAGTGCAATTCATTTTTCTCAAGAACCTTTTACTGATTCTTCTCCGGAAGAAAAGTCTTTGGCTGCAGCTAAAAAACTTGGTCTTGCAGAACTAATTGTTATAGAAGCAGGTAAAGAATTACAGTTTATTGCAGACAATACTTATCGAGAATACTACTTTGTTTTAATGAAAATATTTTTTATGAAAGTAAGCGAGGCAATAGCAAAACAAAAAGGAATTAATTATTTAGTTACTGGCGAATCGCTTGGACAAGTTTCTTCGCAAACAATGAATAATTTAGAAACAATTAATTCTCAAGTAGGAATAGAGATTCTTAGACCATTAATGTTTTTAGAAAAACAAGAGATTGTAGATATTTCAAAAAAAGAAGGTTTTTTTGCTGCGAGTTGTGGAAAAGAAATGTGTGATGCGCTTGCGTCAGGCAAACCAAAAACTAGAACAAAGCTTGAAAAAGTTGCAAAAGAAATGATTAAATGCAAAATGGATGAACGCGTAAAAGAAGCAATTAAAAAGATTAGAATTGTTACAATAAACTAGCTTTTTATTTTCAAAAGAAATTCTTCAGCAGTTACTTTTGAAAGCATTTTATTTTCATTATAACGAAGATTGAAATACCACTTTAGTTCCTTTTTTTGATCCGGATGCTTTTTTATCATCCGATTAATCCAGTCTATGGAAAATAAACATCTTAATTGAGAAAAATAAAGCACAGCTTTTAATTCTTCATCATTGAGTGCGACATATTTTGTGTATGATTTAAGAAATATCTTTACTTTTGAATAATCAATTCCGCTAGCGTGCATTAATTTATCTGAAATAAAAAACATCGGGTCCGTAAGCAGATAATCTTCATGCACATCTCCAAAATCAATTACTCCGACAAGTCTATTTTTATCAAATAACATATTTATCATATTTGCATCGCCATGAATAACAGATTTTTTTAATTTAGTTTTATCCAAAGTTCGTATCCGATCTACTACGCACGATTGAATCTTACAAAGATTAGCCGCAGAAAACAGATTTTTCCTAAGTTTTCTTTTTTTGAATTGATATTCCTTTTCCCAAATAAACTTTCCATTCAACGGAAATTCTAACAAACAAGCATCCATCTTTCCAACGATTTTACCAATCTCTTTAACCAATGCGTTTGTTAGTTTTGGTTTTTTGTTCTTTACAAACGCTTGTATTTGAACTGGTTTCTTTTTGTAGTGGATTAACAAAGAACCTTTCTTAGATTTGATTATTTTCGGTAAAGGAATTTTCTTTTTGATTAGGAAAGATTCTATTTTGTTTTGATATTTTATATAATTTTCTTTTGTATGATCAAATCGTTTCAAAACAAATTTTCCTTTTGTGGTTTCTAAAATATAAACCGCGTTTTCTAAAGCCACTTTACATCGCTTGTGTGAAACACGTTCTCCAATAGAATATTCCCTTAGAATAACATCAAAATCTTTACTTTCAATGGGAACGAATTTCATGATAAAGTTGTATTAATTCAATTTTTAAATATAACAAACAATAAGTTAAGTATGGAACTAAAAGATTTTGTTGGAAAGCCGTGCACAAGTAAAGTTAGCTACGAATTTTTTCCAAAAAAGAAAACTAAAATCGATTTAGCGAAAGCAAGTGAAGAATTAGCAAAGATTGCAACTATAGATATTAATTCAAAAGTATTGTTAATTATTAAAATCGACATGAGCACTGTTTCTATTTTTAAGAATGGAAAAATCCTTGTCCGAGGAGAAAAAGATGAAACAAAAGCAAGGAACACAGCTGAAAAGGTTGTTTCTGTTCTAGACGAAAGTGTTGCCGAAAAAAAAGGATTATTTGGCTAAGAGTAAATTTAAAAGAAAAAGTGCAGTAATTAATATATGCACGGAAACACAGAATTTTTGTTTTTATTCGTACCATTTTTTGTTGTAGGCGTAATCGCGTTGTACTCTGCAATAACAATCCCCCTGTTTTTAATCGGAAACATTATTTTAGGCATAATTGGAGTTGCGTGCTTAGCCATAGATGTATTCGCTTTGCTTGTACAATACGTTAATTGGAGATATTATAAGGAATGATAACATGCCTCCTCCACATCGCGTTAAAGCACAAAAAGCATTAGACAAAATTAACGGAGTTGCTTCTAAAGATGCACAAGCCGCAATTAATTTTGGATATATCCCCACTACACACATACACGGAGTAAAAAAAAATGTCGTATCAAAGGCAAGAACTTTACATACCGTTGAAAAAGTTAATGAGATTCTTTCTGAAGTAGGAATTTCAATCACAAAAAAACAACCAATCGATATTAAAACTGCTCAAAAATTTGTTGCCAGTGCAAAAAGAGTTTTTGGAGAATCTCCAAAACTATTACCTATGTATAAAGCATATACTAGATTACAAAGTAATAATTCAATAATGACTTTATTAATTCGGAATAGACTAATTACTTTTGTCACTCTTGAACGCGGTTCAAAAGTTTATTATTATTTTGATAAACAAACACTTGCAACCGAAATCAGAGATCCAAAAGTTAAAGCTTTTTTAATGGCAAAAGTGAAAGGAAAGCATCCACTTACGATTAAACGACGCGAGGCACTTATTGAACAATTACAAGCAAATGCCCCCCTTTTACTTAAAGAATAAAAATAGTTTGTAACCAAATTTATTTGATAATATGAGTGATTGTATTTTTTGTAAGTTCTCAAAAGGAGAGATCAAACCAATAACGGTTTATGAAGACGATAAATGCATTGTATTCCTCGATAAGTTTCCTTTAACCAAAGGACAAACACTTGTTGTTGGGAAAAAACACATCGATAATGTATTCGATCTTCCAGATGATGATTACACACATATTTTTAACATCGCAAAAAAAATCGTTAAAGCGAGTGATGCTGCGTTTGACACAATTAGAACTTGGTTGTTAGTACAAGGAATGCAAGTAGCACACAACCACATCAAAATCTTGCCGATTTATGAAGGAGAATACCCTAATCTAACCGAAGGAAGCGGGCCCGAAGTAAATGATGACGTTTTAAATGAACAAGCAGAAAAACTGAAGAAAGCATTAGAATAACACACAAAAACTAGGACAGTTCGAAAAACGAACTGAACAAATATTAATTCAACCTATACCTATTACTTGCAGAAGGAAAAAAGTTCTTTTTCTCCCACACAAGAAAGAGCCTTCTTTAGCCGGTACCAAGGTTAGGAATTGCTTATAAATGATTAAAACAAGAATTGTGTGAGCCCAATGGAAATAAACCTAGAAGAAATTGAAAAACAAGAGTCAAGCCCTTTCGTTGAACGATTCGAAGAATTCTTTAACTTAGAATACAAGAAACACATTGAAAGAATAATTGAATCTTATCCCGAAGAAAGATCGTTGACAGTTGATTTCAAGGCTCTAGAAAAATTTGATCCAATCTTGGCAGATGAATTACTTGAAAATCCTGATGCTGTCATGGCTTCAGCAAAAACTGCAATACAAGAAGTAAATATTCCGTCTCTTAACGTAGAATCATTTAATCCACATATTCGTTTTTTTAATCTTCCAAAAGATCGTCATATCGATATCAAAGACATTAGTTCAAAACATTTAGGACAAATGGTTTGTGTTGAAGGTTTAGTAAGACAAATAACTGACGTATTACCAAAACTAAAATTAGCTGTTTGGAAATGTAAGCGTTGTGGAAATGTTTACAAAATCCCACAAGAAAAACAAATGGTCCAATCACCAAATATGTGCGAGTGTCATAGTAGAGACTTTGAATTAGTTGACGACAAGAGTTCTTTTATTGATTATCAAAAAATACAGATACAAGAACCTCTAGAAAAATTAAGGGGAAATGCACAAGCAGTTTACATCGATGCATATGTGAGTGATGACCTAGTAAACAAGGTTAGTGCTGGAGACAAAACAAATTTTGTTGGAACACTACGTTTAGTTCCTCCACAAAAAGACAAGAAAACTATTTATGGAAGATTTGTTGAAGTAAATTATTTAGAAGAAACACAAAAAGAATTTTCAGAAATCGATGTTACTAAAGAAGAAGAAGAAGAAATTCATAAATTAGCAAGAAATCCAGAAATATTTGATATTCTAGTTAATAGTGTTGCGCCAGCGATTTATGGACACGACATTGTAAAACAAAGTATCGTATTACAATTATTTGGAGGAGTGCAAAAGAATTTACCAAACGAACAAAAGATTCGAGGAAACGTTCACATTTTATTAATCGGCGATCCAGGATGTGGAAAAAGTCAATTACTACAAGCAACTGCAAATCTAGCTCCCAAAAGTATTTACATTAGTGGAAAAACATCAAGCTCTGCAGGTTTAACTGCAACCGCTGTAAAAGACGAATTTGGAGAAGGTGGTTGGACATTAAAAGCAGGTGCGCTTGTTTTGAGCTCTGGCGGAATTTGTATGGCCGATGAACTAGATAAAATGGATCCTCAAGATCGCAGTGCTTTACACGAAGCAATGGAACAAGGAATGATCTCGGTTGCAAAAGCAGGTATCGTTGCTCGATTCAAAACCGACACTGCGTTATTAGCTGCGGCAAATCCAAAGTTTTCTAGGTTTGATAAATTCCAACCGTTTTTAGAACAAATTGATTTGCCCGCATCACTTATTTCTAGATTCGACTTATTTTTTATGATTAGAGATATTTTGGATAGAACAATGGATCAAAAGATTTCTGAACACATCCTTAAAACACATCAAAGTGGAGAAAAATTAAGACAAGCAGCAAAAAAAGGAATTGCTATTTCAAAAGAAGAAAAAGAAGAGATTGATAAAATTACTAAACCATTAGTCGACGGTGAATTATTACGAAAATATATTTCTTATGCAAGACAAAAATGCTTTCCGATTCTAAGCGAAGACGCGATGCAAATGCTAACTGAGTTTTATGTTAGTTTACGTGATCAAGGAAGACAACAAGGTGCTTACGCGGCAACTGCAAGACAACTTGAAGGGCTTGTTAGATTATCTGAATCGAGTGCTAAAATAAAATTGAAAGACACTGTTGATGTTGAAGACGCTGAGCGAGCAATTTTTCTTGTGAGAAAGTCTTTAGAAGAAACTGTTACTGATCCAGAAACAGGAAAAATAGATATTGATATTGTTACAAGCGGAATAACACACACAAAACAAAACGCAATTAATGTTACATTAAAATTAGTTAAAGACGCTATGAGTGAAGGCGTTGACATGGTTCCTATAGAACAAATAATTTCTGAAGGAATTGAAAAAGGACTTGATGAAGGAAAAGTTACTGCCGCTCTTGAAGACTTGGAGCGAAAAGGCGAGATTTACAAACCACGCCACCACTTTGTAAAACCAACTAAGAAACATTAGTTCTAGCAAAGAAAAACAATTAATTTAAAAGAATAAAAAACACTAATTAGTCATGGTAAAAAATAAGGAAACTCATTGGTTGAGTGTAGAAGTATTTGCTTTGCTCACAGCCGTTTTTGTTGTTTCACAAATAATTGGTTTGTTTATTGCAAACAAATTACTCGAACTAGGAATTGTTAGTGGTTCGTTTACCCAAGACATGAATGATCCGCTCAACGCAGTTATTTTGTTTGGAATGATAATGTTGATGACCATAATCATTTTACTTGCTTTAAGGTATAAAAAACAAAGAAAGTTTTTGTGGGTTATAGAGGCTCTTGCGATTTTTGCTACGGCTACTGTCGTGTTTGGAGCCGTTTTTCCTTACGACGACTTTTTGGTTTTGTTAATCACTTTAGCAATTCTTGTTTATAGATATACACACAAAGACAATGTGTGGTTTAGAAATTTTGTGAGTTTAATTGCAATTATTGGTGCGGGAGCCGTGATTGGAATCTCGTTTGGTTTACTACCAATACTTTTGTTCATTAGTATTTTGTCAGCATACGATTTGATTGCTGTTTTTGGAACCAAACACATGGTTACACTTGGAAAAGCTGTTACAAAAAAGAATTTTGCTTTTACTGTTTGTTTTCCAACAAAAAAACATACTTTTGAACTAGGAAACGGAGACTTGGTTATTCCTTTGATTACATCCGCAAGTGTACTCGCAAATGGTTGGTTTGTAAATAACTTGTTAGTTGCAAGCCTTGTTTTAGTTGCTAGTTACATCGGCCTTTTCTTGAGCATTTACATTGTTGGAACAAAAAAGATTTCTTTGCCTGCGCTACCACCACAAACAGTTTTGATGCTAATCGTTATTGGGCTAGCTATTTTGTTTGGGTTATAATTCTTTAACAAAAAAAGGAAACATTCGTTTGTATTTCATGGCATGCGCAACCGAATAATATAATTTTCGCATATCTTCTCTTATTGCTCTGGTTTCACTTCCAAAATCAAATGACTGAAATTCTGCAGACTCTGTCATTGGTGCACCATAATAATCAAGTGTTTCTGGTCTACGAACTTTTACATATTTGAACCCGTGTGCTCTTGCATGTTCTTCGACTTGTTGCAATAAATAATTCGCCCACGGCATTCCTGCAAAACTTTTAAAAGCATCTAAATCTTTTTTTGCTTTGTCTGCCCCTTGAATAGATTCTATTACAACCGTATCTTCTTCAAAGCCAAGTTTTACAGACGCTATTTTTTGCCCCATATGCTTTGCACCTAATCGGATAACTACGCCATAATGCGATTCGTGTATAGTAGAACTAATCCCAATCGTAAATGCTTTTCTTCGTTTTTTCAAAACTTGTTTTGGAAAAGAATCCATAAATTGCTGTCCAATTTTCTCTCCGCCTCTGCCTACCGCAGTCGGATACATTCCAGGACGTTTCCTTGTACTATCGGCAAAATGCTTTGCGCCCCGCGAATCAAGTACTCTTTGAGTTATCCAAAAAGGCGTTCTATAAAATTTCTTTCGTGGTTTTCTTCCGGTTTTCATTAAAAAATAAGCTTCAACTTAATATAAAAACTAAGCACTATTTTATCAGAGAAAGATCTCCATTAAGCACAACCGGTTTCATTGCGATTATTTCATCTTTTATTGGAAGATCAGGAATATCATTTAACAAAAATATCTTTTTATCTAGAACATATGCAAAACCCATTTCAAGAAATGCATTTCCGCCTATATATCCTTTGACACCTTTTTTTTCTTCATTAATAACAATAATTGCATCCGAATTTTTTATTTCTTCAAAATAAACTTTTATGATATCATACTTTATTTTGTTTTCTATTATCGCTTCGCTCACACCCGGATCTTTTTTCACATAACCCTCAATTAATTCATTCAGATTTGGTTCATGATTTAATGCAATAAGCTCGTTTTTTGTTTGAATCATTTTTTTCGCAAAAGCCATGCTCCCACATAAAACAATCTTCATTTTATGCACCAAATAAATGTATCAAGAAACCAATTCCATAGTAACCTGCGTAAGCAAGAATAACGTAACGAGGAACTTTTCCCAAGAGACAACCAATGAAGAATTTCTTTATCGAGTATTTTGATAATCCTGCTGCGATCCCAACTAGATCAAACGGCAACGGAGTGAAAGAAAAGAAAGCAATTAATGGTATTCCAACGGTTTCAAGTTTTTCTTTTAACAAACGAAGTTTTTCTACTTCCTTGTTTTTCATTGATTCAAAACTCTTTATTCCTGCTAAACCAACAAAGTAACCACTCAACTCTCCGATACTAGCTCCAAGCGCAACTATCAAACCAAGAATAAGCGGAGTTATAACACCTAAACCAAAAAAGTCTACTGTTGCTAGCGGAATAATTAATAGATCAATTGGAAGCGGTAAGAAAAGCGACGCGTTTCCTATTATTGCTGCGATAAATAAGCCCAAAGGACCTATTGAAACTAGAAATGCTATGAACGCTTCAATCATGCAATAAGTAAGAAAATGGCATTTAAATAGGTTTGTATGGAGAAAATTAATAGAGTTGAATATAAATGGTATTAAAATATGACGA
>JABIDZ010000112.1 GCA_018651445.1 Candidatus Iainarchaeum sp.
TAAAATTAGTTCTTTTGGGCAGATTCCATAAAGTTCCGATTAACTTGGTTAACGCCGTCTTTTTCCCATTTTTTTAGTTGATCAGAGCGTTTTAACTCTGCTAGTCGCTTGTTTTCTTTCAAAATTTCTTTTTTATTAGCCATAATAGATTAATGTGTTGAGGGGGTTATAAAGGGTAGTTATTGCAAAGAGTTAAATTATACAATCAAATAAGATATATATGGCTGTTCATACTCCGTCGCTTATTGCTAAGAACAAGCAAGTTCTAAAACCAGTGCTTGAAAAAAATGGTTTGAATGGGCGCGTGTTAGATGCTCTGGCTAGACGCGGAAATCCTCGTAAAATGGTTGATAGACTAAAACGATTAGTTGATGCCGGGGTTCCGCTTAAAGGGGTTGTAACCAAATTAAAATTATCCAAAGCCGATTTTGAAGCATTATTATTGCGACACGCAGGAAAAGGTGGTTTGAATCAAGGACAACAAGCATTATTTGATTTCATGCGCGATAAAAAGGTTCCAAGAGAAATTGCAATGGATATTGCAACAAGAAAAACATATCACCAAATGAAAATTCCAGAAAAATTCGAGTACTTTGAATCAATAGAATTAGATGCTAGTGTTTATGGAGTTAGAAGAATTCCGTTGAAATATTATATGCATTTGTTAACAAAACCACTGGAAGAAATAAAACGAGGGATAAACCGACAAGTTCTTTGGAAATTAGAAGATGATTTTGCAGTAAAAAGATTAGATGAGGTTCTACCTAATTGGAGAAACGTGAAATCTTTTTATCGAGAAAAAAACGGAAAAAGAATTCTTTTAAGACCTTCAAGAATAAGACGGCAAATAACTAGACTTGCTGGTGAAGGGATTCCTATGCGTGCACGGCATATTGTTGCTTCTTTAACGCGCGCAAAAAGAGACGCAGATATGCTTGGAAGAAACATGCGAGGTCGAAGAAAAGTACTTGAAGGTTCTGAATTAGATGTTAGAGTTGCAAATCGTGCGGCCATAGAAAAATCAAAAAGGATACGTAATCTTGAAGAACAAATTGTAGGGGTTAATGCTGATTTAACTGCATTAGAAAATTCAGTATCTGGCAGTACTACATCACAAACAATTATTAGAGATGATAAAAGACGATTAATGGGGACAAGAAGACGATTAGTTGAGGAAAGAAATAAATTACTATAGACGCTATTTTCTGTTATGCATATTCCCATAAAAATACATACAAGATTTAGACCAAAACCAACTGCTGAACACGTTTTAGCAAAGGTGACTGAAGTCATGACGGATCATTTGCGACAATCTCGTATTTTGTTTGAGGCTAGCCGAATCGATGCGAAACAAAGCACAAAGTTTTCGGAATTATTAAATGTAAGCGCTAATGAAGTTTATCGACAAGTAAAAAGTGGACAACTTGATTCAAGAAACGCAGTGAAATACTATATTGCACTTGTTGAACATGCTCGAGAACACATCTTAAATTTGCGACCAATAGGAAAAAGAAAATAATCTTTGTTAAAAATAATAAAAATGTGATTAATCATAATAATAATCATCTAAATCTGCTAAGTTACTATACCCTCTACTCTCCCAAAAACCCTTGTATTCAGGGTCATTGCTTAATTTTATTTCAGTTACCCATTTAACCCATTTGTACCCCCATTTGCTTTCTGCAACAACTTGGAAAGGAAAACCTCTTTCAGGGAGCAATTGTAACGAATTCATGTTATATGCTAACAAAATATTGTGGTCATATAAATATGCAAGCGGAAGCGAACTAGTATATCCGTCCGCTGCTTTGAAAATAACTGTGTTTGCGCCTTCGCCATCAAGCGGTCCAGCTTTGTCTATTAAATCTTTTAACAAAACACCTTTCCAAAGAATTTTTGCATTCCACCCTTCTACACAATAAAGCGTAACAACTTTGTCATAGCTTTGCTCGTTTAAAACTTGGTCATAAGTTAATTCTAACTCGTTTTCAACTAAACCACTTATGCTTAATTTGTAAGTGTTAATATCAACGTATTGTGGGCCGGAAATAGAGTTTTCACGAAAATCTCTTATAGACGAAAGATTTTCTCCTTTGTATTCTCGAATTTCTGACGCGGTTAATTGAACCGATTCACTTGAAAGAGAATTATTACCAAATAACGAAAATAAAACAATTGCGACTACTAAAACGACTATTATTCCAAGAACTAGATTAAATACTTTCTTTTTGTCTAACATATACTGATAGTATCAAATATTCTTTTAACTACGTTGTTTTTGCAAAGGTATAAATTCTTTTGAAGCTTATTCTTGTTATGCCTTCGAGATTAAACCGGGTAGTAACAATTCCTAAAACCGGTAAAAAAGTTCATTTATCAGAGCTTGTTCGCGAAATGAGTAAGAGTCGCGAAGCACTTGGGCTTTCACTTGCAGAACACAGGGTGGCAGTAGAAAAACAAATTGATGCTTTTAAAACACTAGAAAAAGTGATTAAAGTTTATGAAGAAACTGGTTCTTTAAACGAAACTTCGCGAAGAACAGGAGTTAGTGTTTCATCCGTAAAAGAATATACTAATGGTAAAAGGCTACCCCAACTTATTTCTCGCGCAAAAGCAAAGCATTATTTGAAAAAAAGAAAACCGCTAAAAATAACCAAGGGGTCTTCGCCAAGCCTATCTTATCTTTTAGGCGTAATGTTTGGAGACCTTTCTAGAACAAGGACTATACAACAAGGAAAAATCACTAATATTAATCTTCGCGTGAAAGATAGAGTTTTTGCTAGCGAAGTACAAAAACATTTAAGCGCAGTTGGACTCGCAAGTAAAATAAAGCGAGGGCGTAGGTTTATGGAGCTTGACGCGAGTATGACTTCACTTAATGCTTTATTTAATGCATTAACTAATTATGGACGACTAGTTCCTACATTATCACAAAGAAAACGATTTATTGAAAGTGAATTCCCACGGTTAGAAGGCGTCGGAGTTCTTGGATCAAAAGCGGATCGGAAAATGTTTTTACAAGCATTATTTGATAGTTCGGGTCAACTAATTCGAAATGGTAAAGCTAGAACCCCATTAATAACAATTTCTCCGCCTGTCGCAATAAAACAATTTATTTTTGACACGCTAGTTGAACAAGGATTCAAACCAAGGATATGGGGAAAAAGAGTTGTTTTACGTCCAAATGAAACAGAATTATTTCTTAAAAAAATTGGAATAAAACGAGACACACCATTAAAAGTCGCTTAAAAGCTAATTACATCTTATTAGTTCTATATCTAGGGAATATTTGTTTTTTGAATTACTTTAGTTTCAATCTTTTTTCTATTTTACAATAAGTATTTTCTTGTCTTACTTTTATTCCTATTTCGTTTGCAAAGAATTCAAATTCGGTTATTTTAGCGTCTTTTTTAACTTGGCTTGCAATTGTTTTTGGCATATTAATTATTTTTGATGAGTGCGGTTCATATTTTTCGAGGATATACTCGTTTACTTTTTTTGAGAGTGGGATCAATTCTTTTACGATTTCGTTATGGAGTTCTTGTATTTGTTTAGTATTCTTTATTTCGATTACTAAATGTTTTAGTCCGCGACCATTAAACAAAACAAGTCTTTTTGATTTTATTTTTAGTTTTTTGTGTTTCTTTGCAATTACACTTAGTTTTGACTCGATTTTTTTCATATTTTTATAGCATGGACCCATTTCAAACAAAGTGATGTGGGGGATATCACGGTATTTTCCGTCATTAGGATAATGACTTTGACAATCTTTTCCATATTTTTTGTGTAAAACCTTTATTTCTGAAATAAGTTTTGAGCGTAACGGTTGTGGGATTGTTAAAACAATCGTGATCTTTTTTGCCATGACTAATTAATATTTTTTGAACTAGAAAAAGGTATTGGAAAGAATTAAATTGTCCTAAAACCAAGTTCTATTATGGAAGAAAACGAGGTAAATCAGCTTGTTGAAGAAATGGACCGGGTTGCTAAAAAATTCTCTAAACTAAAGCCACACACGCTAGTTGTGTTAGATAATGCAGCAAGACCTCTTGCGTTACCAATGAAAAAGATTCTAAAAGATGCTTTTGGGCAAAGAGTTGAAGTATTATTCATTTCCCCCACATTTATCAAAACATTTCATGAAATTTATATTAAAGGTGGATTTCGATATTCCCCAGAAATGTGGGGAGGTGTGCGAGAAAATCTTTTGCGAGAACTACCCGGGTTTATGGATGCAGTTAATGGGAAAAGAGTAGCTATTCTTGATGAACAAAAAAAATCTGGAGCCACTCTTGAAGCAATGGAATCAATTGTTAGGCATTTTGGTGCTAGTGCAGTAACTGCAGAAGCATTATCTAATTTTCCCAAAAAACCAGAGTATAGTTGGCGACGTGACAAAGTTCGGTTTGCATTAAAAGCTGAAAATAAACGATTACAATTTCTTTCTCGAAGAGTAAAAGATAGGCGAGCAATTGGAGTTAGGCGTGAACTTTTACGAAAAGTGACTCCTCGTGTGATTAACAAACTAAGAAAATAGTTGTTTTGAATTTTGCAAAGAATTAAATTGTTTAAAATAATTAATTGTTATTATGGATGTTGAAGCGTATTTTAAAAAACAACCAAAAAAGCAATTAGAAATATTACTTGAATTAAAAAAAATTATTTTAGGTGTTTATCCTAATTCTAGTGAAGAAATGAAATGGGGTGTATTAGCATATGTTAATGGAAAAGTCTATTTAGTAGGGTTAAAAGACTCAGTAAACATTGGTTTTTCAATAAAACACTTGCCAAAAGACAAAACTAGTATTCTTCAAAAAGGAAAAGAAACTGCGAGCCTAAAAATACGCTCAAAAAAAGACATAAACAAAGAACAAATAATTGATTTACTTAAGTCATTAAAATAAAATAAGTTCTATGTTATAATTAATATGAAACCTGTATTAATTGCGCCTTGTGGAATGAATTGTAATCTATGCATTGGTTATTTGCGAGAAAAAGACAATTGTCCCGGATGTAATTTACAAAGTCAAGAAAACCCTAAATATTGTAGAAAATGCATAATAAAAAATTGTAAAATTCTTGCAGAAAATAACTGGAAGTATTGTTCTAGCAAATGCGAGAAATTCCCTTGTACTCGATTAAAAAACTTGGATAAACGCTATAAAGAAAAATACGAAATGAGTATGATTGAAAACCTCGATTTTATTGGTGAGAACGGAATTAGAAGATTTATTAAAAACGAGAAAAAACGTTGGATAAAAAATGGTAAAATCTATTGTGTTCACAGAAAAGACTATTTTGAAATGGAATAATACTTTTGGAAACTATCAAATTGTTTTAAACACCTTAGCGTCTTCCTCTTCGTTTATTTCTTGGAATAATATTTGGGGTTGGTTTTGGAGTTCGGTTTGCTTTTTCTAGTTGGAGTTCGAGCTTTGCTACCCTAAGTTTTTGTTCGGCAATATCTCGGTGGTATGTTTGAACAACCTCTATTGGAAGCTTGTGTTTTAAAGCGTTTCTAGTGGCCGTAATCATCGCATTTAAGTCAACGATTTCTTTTTCTCTAATTATTCTTAATTCTTCTGGCGTATTTCCTGTTCCCATAATTAAATTATTGTTTTATTCTATTTAATTCTAACTAATTCTGTTGGCGGAGTGAGATGTATTTTCAATGAATTGTAAAAACACACGAATTGTTGGACAATCTTTTGTTTATAAGGAGTACTTGTGATAAATATGTTAGCAGAAATGCGTAACTAAAAAGGAGTAATTAATATGGATGAAAAAGACAAATTCGGAAGAGAGATGCACAAAGTAACTTGTTCTGAATGTGGAAAAGAAACAGAAGTTCCCTTCAAACCAGATGGCGAAAGACCAATCTATTGTAGAGAATGTTTTCAAAAACACAAAAAGCCAAGAAACGACTACTAGTTAGAAGTCAATTTTTGAAACACACTTAACTTTGTTATTGCAAAGTTCTAATTCTTATTTTTTTTAATCAAAATGTCAGACGACAGGCTCGACTAAGATTAATCTTTAATGCCATTTTTATTAGAAAGAATTAAATTGTTTCAAAGTAATATTTATTCATGGTAAAAAAAAGTGTGGCCGCCGGAGTAGCACTTACTGTTAAGGGTAGAACTATTCGATTGCCTATTAGATATTGCGGACATTATACAAGAGAATTACGTGCCGGGCAAACGATTTATCAACATATTTTTGGAAAAATTATTCGCGGAGACACAATTAGCGTTTTAGGTTTAACAAAAGAATTTGAAACTGGTTTTCCAAATATTGGTGAAGCTACCGTTGGAAAAATGGTTAGAAGAGTAGTGGCTGGAATGCGAGCTTCAAAAGATCCTCGGCTAAAAAACTTACCCGTCCATATTACTACGCGTGGTGGAGATCGAAGAAGTTCTTCTTGGGAACAACGCGCTTACAAAACTACAAGAAGATTAGAATAATTTATTTTATTTTTATTGAAGAAATTATTTTATCGACTTGAGCTTTTACAACCGAGTAATCATCCGAAACTATTATTGCGTTGTAATTTATCATTTTGTTACCCTTAATCGCAAACGCGTCGATTGAAAGATACTCCCCTGTTTCATCGTCGCCCTCTAACAAAAGTTCATATCCTTCTAGTCCATCAATGTTAATTGCTTTGTGTGAAATGACCGTTCGATAAGGACTCGCTTCATGCATTTCGAGCAGATCGTCTAAAACTTCTGAGCTAGTATCCCCATCGCTTGGAGAATACCAAACGCTAATCCCAAATTCGTTTGTTGAAGGGTATAGATCTAAAGACGCTAGTGAATTCGAAACAACAGATGTGTCTCTTTCTATATTTAATGAACGAGGGTAGGAAATAGAAAAATATGCGTTATCTTCAAACCCTGGTTTCGACGAAGAAGTATTATTTGTTGTTTTTGCGTCATTTGAATAATTATCGAAAACTAAATCGCCGTCGATATACGCAGCAAAAGTAAGTAATCCAAAAAAAGCAATAATTAAGATAATTAATATCACAAACAAAGTTTTTATTGCACCCATTTAATCACCTAAAGCCTCTTTCATTTCTTCAAATTGTTTTTTTGTAATTTCGCCAGCAGCAAACCTTTTTCTTAAAAGTTTCATTGCATCGCCATATTCTTTGTTTGGATCATCTTTTTTCTCAACAGGTTTAGAAACGGGAGTTTTCTCTTGTTTAGGTTTTGTTTCTGGCTTAGTCTTTTTGTTTTTCAACTCTTCTTTTTTTGGATTTGCAAACTTTAAAATTATAAAAATAATTAACAAGAGTATTACAATAATTATCGCCAAAAATATTAGGCCAATTGAAACATAAATTATCGCAAGTAAATCGTCTGTGGCATTACTCGCAGCAAAAACAATGCTAGAAATAAGGAAAAGAAATAGTATAATTGACAGCTTTTTCATACTTATATGATGCCTAAAGTTGTATTTAATAGTTATTTTAGACGCCACATAGTGTTTTTAGTATGGTTCCGTTTGTTGCAACAGTGAAAACCTCTTCGTCTCCATCAATTTCAATAAAGACATTAAAGAAAATATCATTTAATTTAGCCGTGTTTTTTAGGGTATAATCTGATATGTTTTGTTCGTTTAAATAAGATTGAACTGCTCCTTTTGCCCTAGCTTCATCAAGAAACATTTGTGTTCCTTCTTTTAATATTGCATCGGGGCTTTGTTCACACCAACAATTATTAACCATGCAAGAAAAAACTGCACACTCGTCATTTGCGTATTGTAAGCACTCGCTAGGAATTGGCTCTAATTTGTCAAATTTCGAATCATTTGGGATTGGTTCTTCGATCGTACACCCTAAAAATAATGACAAAACTAGTATTAATGCAATAATAATTATTTTCTTCATAGTCTTGTTAGGTTTTTGTTGTTTTTAATTTTAACTAATTAGTTTACTTTAACCTTTATTTTTATATGTTGATTTTTAATTATTTAGCATGTAGTCACAAAGTTTATGGCAGTCTATTGCACCGTTATCATTATACGATAATGTTGTGTCGCAGGTATTATTATTTCCTGAGGCTGGGCCGAAGACATCATATCTTCCGTTAAAACAGGTATTATTTGTCTATCATTTTTTTAAGTTTTAGAAGGACTTTTGCTGTGAGTCTTGAAGTTATTAAATCATACGTGAGTTTGCCTTGTTGTTTGGCTATTTTTTGAAGTTCTAAAAAATCTTTTTTTGTTA
>JABIDZ010000116.1 GCA_018651445.1 Candidatus Iainarchaeum sp.
AGGACTTGAGCGAGGAAGCACAATGCTTGTTAGTGGCGGAGCAGGTACAGGAAAGACCACTTTTTGTATGCAAGCATTGTATGAGGGTGCATTAAAAGGCGAAAAGGGCATTTATATTTCTCTTGAAGAAGATGTTGATCGAATAAAGGCACATATGTTAAACAATTATAAGTGGGATTTCGCTAAGCTTGAGAAAAAAGGATTAATTGCTTTTTTGAAGTTTGATGCCATTGAAATTGCGCGCGTTGTAGAAGCAATGATCCTAAAAGAAAAAGAGAAGCTTGTAATTGATTTTGGAACACTAGACCTTCCATTCAAACCCGATAGATTAGTTGTTGATTCTCTTTCAGCGCTCTCAATCGCTTTTGAAAATACGGATTCTTATAGAAAGTACATTAGATATTTGTTTGAAAAACTAGAGGAAAACAATTCCGTGAATTTTATGCTAAGCGAAACAACACAAGACCCAAAAGTTTATAGCAAAGCAGGTATCGAAGAGTTCCTTGCAGACGGAGTAATTGTTTTGTACAATATCCAAGTAGATAATATTCGAGAAAATGCTCTTGAGATTTTAAAACTACGTTCGTCTAAACACGAGAAAAAAATTGTTCCATTCAAAATAACTGACGGCGGATTAGAAATTTATCCAAACGAAGAAATCTTCAATTAGAAAAAATCTTTTTTAACTACTCGCAATACTTTTCAAATGCCGGAAAAAGAATATTTTCTTCAACGTTTATTCGCTTAGCAACAACGCCAATGATTGCAACTAGTTCAGTTTCAAACGTTTTGTTATTTTTTAATTCAGAACCACTAACTGTAACATACTTTCCAAAAAAAGCTAGAGCTGTGTTTAAAATTCCAACCATTTCGCCAGAATATTTTTTCCCTAGTTCTTTTGCTTGTGCATTATCTGATTCCGCTAGTTTTGGGTATAAAAGTTTATTTTCAAGATCTAAGTGTGCAGACAAAATTTCTTTTAGTTCACTAATTGTTTCAAGTAAAACTTCTTCATTCACACTAGGCACATTTATTCCCTCTTTTATTTCTTCAAATAAATGCACTAGTTGTACATGCTCTTCTTTTAATTGCCCTATTAATCCCATTCATTCACCCCTATTCAAGTCCGTTTGCTTTGAAACATTCAATATATTTTTGGTCCATTTTGAGTAAGTGTTCCGCAAGCCAATCGCGAAGAAATGATAAAAAAGGTTCACAATCACATTTACCCGAATCAAAACCGTCTTTGAATTTCAAAACCGCATCTATAAGTTTTAGATGCTCCTCAATATGCTCATCTTTTTCAGCATAATTAAATTTATCAAAGTATTTTTCTTCAGTACTAAAATGAACTCTTGTAAATTCAATTAAATCATTTAGAATTGGTTCAAACTTTTTTCTATTTTCGCTTGGATTTTCAATTGAGAAAGCCGCATTAATAATTTCAACAAGCTTTTTGTGTTGATCATCAATTTCAGCTACCTGCACACTCATTTTTTGTGCCCATTCGATTATTTTCATATTATCCTCGCCTTCTAACCGTTGCATGTAACAAATCTTTCTCATTTAACGTAAACTTTGTTAACAACACGTGTGCATTAAATTCTTCTCCAGCAAGCGTTTTGTGCACCCAATTAAATGACGCACGCCCTTCTTTCATTGCTCTTTCAATCATTTTTTTTGCACCCTCTGAAGAAAGTTTTCCGTCAGGTTGTTTCTTTGGAGAAATGTCTTTAGGTGTTTTTGTAATAAATTCTTCTTCGTTCTTCGCCCCAAATAATTTTATTGTTGCAGGATTTGCTTCAACAAATCTCCCGTCTGGCGGACTAAGAATCATTATTGCATCACTAGATGATTCATATAATAATTTGTATATTTCTTCTGCTTCTTTTCTTGCTTGTAATACTTCACCCAAACCGATTTTATCTTTGGTTGTTCTACCTCTTAAAACCGCTAGCTTCAAACTCGCAAGAACCCTGTTCAATGAATTACTAAGCGATTGTATTTCTGAAATATTACTTTTATTTAATTGAATATCGAGTTGCCCCTTGGTTATAGTATCTACGGTTTGAATTAAATTTTTAATTGGTTTTGAAATTAATCGCGATACAAAAAAACCAATAATCACAGAAATAATCACAATCAACATACCAATCATTATTGAATAATCAACTAATAATTGGTGATACGACCCTAGAATCTCTGCACGATCTATTTTAGCAACTAAACCCATATCTGCCACGGCAATATATTGGGACACGGCCATAACTGGTTCGTCCCTATAATCAAGAGCATTATCAAAACTAATTTCATTACCGCCTAACGCTTGCCTCATTGGTTCGGCACTAACTGCTGACTCAGTTTGTTGCATTAATGCTTCGTCTTCAAATACTCTTTCAAATAAATAATTTCTCTCATTCATTTCTTGCGTTGCAACTAGCACTTCACCAGTTTCTCCAAGCCCGGTTCTATCTTTAATAATCTCTTCAAGTTCGCGATCATCAACAACCGTTATTCCAACACCAATTACGTCCCCATCTAAAATTAAGGGGCCTGTAGTAAATATTTTTAATTCACCATTTTCTTCAACAAAATTAATTGATTCTTTTTCTTTTCCTTCAATAAAAAATTCTTTGTCAGAAACATCTTTTCCAAAAAAGCTTTCATCTGTTGAAGCTACAACAATCCCGTCTAAATTCAAAATACAAATACGATCAAATTCCTTAATTGGTTTTTTGGCATCATTAAGTATTCCGGTAATGGTGTCCGCGTCTGCTTGATTGGGATTTTCGTTATATTGCTTTAACGTATTTCTTAACTTTGTCCGACTAGCAACTAGTTTAAGTCGTTCGATATTTTGTTTAAAATAAGTTTCAACGTGATCTGCTCTTGATTCAGCAACAGCTAGCAAACTATCACTAACCTCTACACCCATCAAATTCTGCGCACTATCAAAATAAAGTACTCCGCCAACTAAACTACCAGCTAAACCAACAAGAATAAATGAAATTATGATTAGGTTACTTAGTCTCACATTATTACCTCTTTCTTATCCAATTATTGTTTGTTCTTTCTTCTATTAAAACTTACTCATTTGTTTTTTTAGTTGTTTTTTCCACTAATTGCTTTTCTTCTAAACAAACCCATAACTTTGTCTCTAAAAAGACTTGCTTGTTTAGAATTTAATTTACCTAATCTTTCAAGCGCGATAATATCTGAGAAAATAACATTTGCAGTTAATTTTTCAAGTCGCCCAAATCGTTCGTCTCCATCAGACCCCAAATATTCTAAATACAACATTTCAATTTGTTTTGGTAAATCGACATTCTTTATACTTCTTGTTTCAAAAATTATTTCGAGTTGATTGCTTGCTTTGACTAAATTTGCTGCAGTAATAATACCAATTTTTGTAATTTCTTTGAAGTAATCCGTAATCGAATCAAAATCTACTCCTTTGTCCTTAATCTCGGCAAACTCATTCGCCCCCATCGGACCGAGTATATCAACAAACAAATCTCCAACCTTCTTTTCAATTTCTTCAGATGAGGAAAACAATAACTTAATCGATTTGCTCTCTCTAACTGGCTCTAATGGAATGGTAAAATAAAATATGCTTCCTTTTTTCTTTTCGCTTTCAATCCATATTTTTCCGTTTTGTGATTCAACAATACCGCGACAAATTGCTAATCCTAAACCAGTTCCTTTTTGTTTATTATACATTGTTTGGTCTGCTTGATAAAATGGTTCAAAGACTCGTCTTTTATCGTCTTTTGATAATCCAACACCTTGATCAGAAACACTAAATTCGATTATGCCCTTTTTTTGTTTAGCAGTTACTGCAATTTCGGCACGCTCGGGAGAAAACTTTTTTGCATTATTTATTAGGTTTCTTAGAACCTGCATTACTCTATCAGAATCTACTTCAATTATCGGCAAATTATCAATATGTGGAACTAATTTGATTTTTTTCTCAGGCATGAATCCTTCCATTTCTTTTAATAGACTTTCAATTGGTTTATTCAAACTTGTTTTAATAAATTTAAATTTTAGTCTCGCTGCTTCAATTCGTGAAATTTCTAAAAAGTCTTGAATAATCCGATCTAATCGTTCAGTGTTTCTTAATACAATGTCTAATGATTCTCTTTGTTTCGGATTTACTTCTCCAAAGTACTCCCCAAGAATCATTTGTAATTGTGCGCGCATCGGAGTCATCGGACTTCGAAGTTCATGTGAAGTAATTGAAAGAAACTCTGTTTTTGCGTGTTCGAGTTGTTGTCTTTTTTTATCCATTTCTTCAAGAACTTTAACCGTTTTATTAAAAGAGTTTCCCAGATCTTCAAACTCATCAATAGTACTAATCTCAGCTCGCGCTTTGAAATTTCCTTTTTCAAGTTCACGCGTTGCTTTTGAAAGAGCGTTAATTGGTTTTGAAATTCTTCTTGAAATAAAAAATGAGAATAGTATTGCTAAAACAATTGAAAGAATAATAAAAAAGATTAATTGATTTCTTAAATTTATAACTGGTTCAAAGATTTCGAATGTTTCGTGTTCAATAACAACCGTCCACCCAAGCCCTGCAAAATCCTTAAACCCTCTTGAATGTGCGTGAGCAAAGAGCCTTTCACCTTCGCCGGCTTTGTCCCCATCATCAACAAAATAATGTATGTGCCCCGTAGTTTCAAATCTTTTTTGTAGTTTTTCTGAAACATCTTCAAATATTTCAAATCCTGCTTTTTCTGTTGAATGAATAAGCTTTCCTTGGGAATTAATTAGTTTTATTTCCATCGACGAGTGATCTCCATGCCCGTGCGCGACACTCTCGTCATTAGATAATGAATCAATTACTTTAATCAAATCATTAATGTTAACTACAAATTTCATTACACCCAAAAACTCTTCTTTTTCAAAAATACTAGTAGATATTTCGATTGAATAAATTCCCACGCTATCATCATATTCTACATCTGAAACAAACGTTCCATTTTTTTCTGCTTGTTGCCACCACATTTCATCAGCTTGATAATAATCACTTGTTTTTCCAGATTGCGCAATATTTGCACCAAATTTATTCGTTAAAAAGATTTCTCCAATAACTTGATACCCATATTGTTCTTCAAAAAAATTAATTTTGTCACGTAGTCTTTCAGAAAGATCGGAATCAATAAGTTCACTCATAAACGGAGTTATCACTTCTTTTGGCACAGAAACCCAATTCGCATCTTCACCAGCAATATATTTCTCAGTATTTGATTTTGCGTCAAATTCTTTGTTTGACTTTACAAGTGCTTTTTTAAATCGCTCATCACTTGAAAAAAACATGGCCTCTTCTTTTCTAAAAAATACTACTCGATCTATTTCGTCAATCGTGTCTTGTGCAATTACTACTGAATTTTCTCCAATACTTTCAATCAATGCATTTTGACTTCCAACAATAGCCAGAGCTCCTGAAAAAATCAAAATAAGTATCATCACTAGAAAAGCAAAAATTAGTTTTCGGCTAATTTTTCCAAAAAAAACTTTTTGAAACAATCCAACATCATCTTTTTCCATTACAAAACCACGAGTTATTTTATGCACCCTAATGACTAGTCCGGCTAGGGCCATTCTCAACAAACATACTTGTTTCTTGTATTAAAAGTTTTTGTTCGTAAGAAAACAAGCTTTTGCAACTATTTCGCTAACGCTTTTTTTATGCCTTCTAAAAAGTCTTCTGGCGAAAACGGTTTTTGAATAAATCCATCTGCATCGTTTAGATCAACTTCTTTTTCGGGGACAATTGAAACATAAACCATCTTTGCATGGTGATTAATTTTTTCTCGTAATAACCTTAGCAAATCATATCCTGAAAGCGTAGGCATCTGAATATCCAATAGAATTAATCCAAAACCATCTCCAACTAATGCATCCAATGCTTGTGCACCATCCGTTGCAGTTATAACACCATACCCGTTCTTTTCAAGAATTGCTTGCATGGCATCCAAATCTTCTTGATCATCATCAACTATTAAAACTCTTTCCATAATTCCACCTCAATAAAATCGTAACTTCTATTATATTAATCATTTTATTATTTTTAAATCTTTATCTTTGTTTTATCCTAGCTTCGTGTCAACTCACTCAACTTTCACTACTTTGTCAACAAACATGCTTGCTTCTTCAATTAACTCTTCGTGTGCTTTTGAATCAAGCGAATAAAATACTCCCTTAGTATTACTGTCCGCGATTTTGTTGATTATAGTTGAAAGGAACTTTGCTAC
>JABIDZ010000099.1 GCA_018651445.1 Candidatus Iainarchaeum sp.
ATTGGTGGATAAAAATGGAAAAATTCGAGATCGATGAAAAATAAGTTACACAAATTGTAGAAACGATGAAAAACAAGAATCGTGAACAAGGAATTAACTTTGAAGAAGTGGATACAAATCTAAAAGAATTACGCGGATTAATTTCTAATGACGCATACGCAAAAATTGATTTAGAAACAGAAGAAGACTTAGATAATTTTAGTTCAGATTTTGCAAGAAAAATCGGCGCATTTTATTTAAAACTAAGAAAAATATTAAAACCCGTACAAAAGTTTTTGAAAAACTTGCCTATTGGAAGCGAAATCGGTTTTTACTTGTATTCTGCAAATATGCAATACTCAACTAGCCAATACTTGGCTTTGGCATCTGCAGGCGGTTTTATAGCCGCATTAATCGCACTTATCGTAACCGCTATAATAGGATTAACAATGCCAAACTTATTACTCAAAATTGTGCTACCTATCCTATTTGCATTTATTGCATGGCTAGTAGCTACATTATTGATTTTGTTTATTCCGAAACAAAAAGCAGTTTCGCGAGGAAATGGTTGTTCTGTCGAACTACCGTTTGCACTAAGACACATGGCTACTGAATTAAAAGCAGGGATTGGATTGTACAAAACAATTCAAACTATTGCAGTAAACGATTATGGAATGTTAAGCGAAGAATTTGCAAGAACGATTAACGAAATAGAAGAAGGAGCAGATACGCGAATTGCTTTGAAACACTTAGCATTACGAACACAAAGCAGACCATTAAAGAAAACGGTTAATCACTTGTTACGTGCAATGAGAATAGGTGGAAACTTGTCTAACACATTAAATGACATTGCAGAAGATGTTAGTGAAGACATTAAAAATAATATAACAATCTTTTCACAAAACATGAATTTCTTTGCAGTAATCTTTATTTTTGCAGGAATTGTTTTACCCGTAGCAATAATGATCTTAGGTGCAATACGAAATTCGCCTATTGCTGCAACCGGACAAGAATTATTCAAAAATATTCCTTTAACCCCAACAGTATTATTTATTTTTTTCCTAGTCGTAATGCCAGTAATATTTGCAATGTTAATAGGAATAGTGTATAAGTCACAACCACAGGTGTAAAAATGGATTTTATTAAAGAATACAATAATTGGCTACGATTCAGCAAGATGAAGTTTAACGCAGCTACATGGATACCCATTTCAATTGTTTTAGGAGTTTCAACTGGCGCAATACTATTCTTTGTTCTAAACTTTTTGTTACAAATCGTTACAATAATTCCTCTTGCGTTTGGTGCAGCCGTCGGAATAATATTACTTGGTTTCCCATACATGCAAAAAGAAAAAATAGTTGATTCGATTGAAAGAGATTTCAGTGATGCATTAAAACAAATGGCTGACACTCTAAAAGCAGGAGACACTTATGCAAGTGCTTTACGAGAAATTGTTAACTCGGATTATGGCCGATTATCAGAAGAAATGAAAATTGCGCTTAGAAGACTAGAAGAAGGAGAAAATGTTGAAACTGCTTTGCGAGGATTTGCAGAAAGAGTAGATTCTAAATTAATAAAAAGAACAATTGTAATTATTTTGGATTCGATAAAAACTGGTTCGAGTTTATCTGATTTATTAGAAGACATCTCGGACGATGTGCGCGAATTATATCGAATAAAAGAACAACGAAAAGCTAATACAACCATGCAATTTTTGTTTATGATTGCTGCCGGTGGTTTTATCGCTCCAATGATTTTTGGAGAAGTTACTGCAGTAATGGGAATGTTTTCTAGTTTAACTTTTGACGCAATCACTGCTTCTAATCAAGCTACACAACAAATGGGCGTATTTATTGAATTACTAATACAAGCATATGTATTCGTAGCAATAGTTGGGACCGGATTAATGATGTCGCTCATCAGAGAAGGCAAACTTAACAAAAGCATTATATACATCCCACTGTTATTACTAGCAGGATACCTCATGTATTACGCAGCCACGTTTGCAGTACGCATGTTAATTTCCGGGGCGATTTAATGGAAGAAAAAGCACAAGTAAACATATCAGTTTTATTACTTCTCGTTGCAGCAATAGTTATTGTTACAACCGTAGCCCTATTTGTTAAAAATGCAGCAGATACTGCCGGCGATACTGTAATCGCCACAATAGAAAATACAAACCCTTAAAAATAACAAAAAGCTATATAGATAAATTTGTAGAACTAAAAGGAGGGATACAATGGAAGAAAGAGCACAAGGAGCATTAGAATACTTATTGATTATCGGTGCAGCAATTATCGTTGTAGCAGTAGCTGTTTACGCAGTAATGTCCGTTGCAAGTGGATCAAATACATATATGGACGATGCAAACGCTGCAATAGCTAGAGACCTAAAAGATTTGAATTCATTAATTGAAAACTAGTTTAGTTATTTGAACTCCTTTCTTAGGAGTTCATCTTACTTTTTTTAACCTTACTTTCTAAAAAAGTTTAAATACTTTGAATTAGTAATAATTTCATGTTTAAAAGAAATGAAAGCGGACAAGGTGCGCTAGAATACTTACTCTTAATAGTTGCTGCGATGTTTGTTGTTGCAGCAGTAATATTTTTCATGAGTACTGCAGGAGATACTGCACAAACCACTGGGACTGCAAAATTATATGAAAACTTATGTGTAGTTCTTGATTCTAACACTGCTGATTGTGCTTGTTATACTCAGGATGCAAAAGGATATTTTCCAATGGCAGATGGAACAGATGGCATTACTTATTGTTGCGTAACTAACACAGTGTCTTATTTGAAAACCCAATGGGGTTGCCAACCATGATGGAAGAACGCGCACAAGTTTCTTTTGAATACTTATTAACCGCCGTGTTTGGAATACTACTTGCTATTGGTGCAGCAGCCGTTGTAGAAGTAATTCGTCAGCTTGCTCTTGAAGCACAAGCAGATATACTCACTACGCGTGCACGCGTTATTGAAGAAATCATGCAATAGTTGTGTAGATTGACA
>JABIDZ010000078.1 GCA_018651445.1 Candidatus Iainarchaeum sp.
GAGTAATCCCAAGTTTTATTTTATTTTTAATTGTGCTAATTGCAGTAATTGCTTTTTTAGCTTTGAACTTTGGTTTGCTCGGATTTAATTTATTCACTCCAATGTACACTGCAGAGATAACTGTTCTAAGTAGTAATAATCTTCCCTTGCAAGGTGCAGCAGTATTAGTTATGAGTGCGTGCGGAGAAGAGTTAATACTTCAAACTGATTTGCGCGGAATAGCTACAGGCGTAGTTTGTTCAACCGACCTTGATGTGAGTGTTAGAAAAACAGGCTATAATAATTTAGGACAAAGCCTTTCTCTTGAAGATGGTCGCGCCACACTTAGGTTGTCACCAATTCAGATACAAACCAATAGTGTGTATGTGGAAGTTAGAAGAACTGACGAAACAAAAATTATTGGAGCAAACATAGAATTAATTTGTTCTACTTCGCAAACTCCATTTAGAAACCAAACAAGTAGCGGTTTTACAATTACTGTTCCGATTGGATGTACTTCTGCACAAATAAAAGCTAGTGCAAGTGGTTTTAGCGAAAAAAGAATTACTATTACAAATGAAAGTCGAAAAATAATTCATTTAGAAGAAGTTAATACAAAAGGAAATGCGCAATTCGTTGCAGAAAATATTGATGGAATGCTTAGCGGAGTAGAAGTCAATATCACTAGTTCTTTTGGACAAGTAAGACAATACTTTACAAATGTTTTTGGAAAAACTCCTCTTATCGAACTCGAAGAAGGAAGCTACACATATATTGCTACAAGTACACTTGGAGAAGACACATCAGGAAATTTTAGCGTTGATTCTGGCAGACGAAAAGAAGTTAATTTATTTTTTGAATTAGTTAGCAACGACGCAAACGACCCTACGGACCCCGTAAACACTACGCAAGTATTAGCACTTGAAATTGTTGATGGATTAGACGTTGCAATTCCTAGTGCACAAGTAAGAATGTTTAAGAACAACGAGTTTTATGGAGAAAAAAGAACAATGATTAATGGTAGAACCACTGCAAAAACAATTAATACTACTACGCTTGCCGAAAATACTTTTTTCTCTGCAGTTATACGCGCAACAGGATACGAAACTAAGGTTGTTGATTTAGTATTAGTTGCAAGCGGAAATTATCAAAAAGTTGTTTTGAATGAAGGTGGAGCAACTCTAAAACTAAGTGTTGTAAATGATATTTTAGTTCCTGAAAACGGAGCATTTGTTTCGATTTCACTTACAGGCGTTCCCGAAACGATTAGCGATGGTTACACAGACATAAACGGAAAACTAATAATTGATAATTTACCTGCAGGAAACTATGAGATATATGCAATTGATGCCCAAGAAAAAGACGAAGCGAATGAATACATATTAGTTAGCGCTAATTCCATAAAAAATGAAATCATTACTCTTGTAACTGGAGAAGGACGAATAAACTTTTCTTTACTTGGAACCAACGAACGAAGTACTACTGCAGATTTCGATATTTACAAAACAGATGTTAATGGCAGTGCAAAACTTGCAAGCATGACAAACAAAAATTCTTATCGTAGTAACTCACTTAAAATAGGAACAAAATTGTTGTTGTCAACAACAGATGGAAATTATTTTACTCATGAAACAATTAACTACGAAGTAACTCGTGGCACAAAATCAAAAGAAGCATTTCTAAGAAACTTGGGTGACTTACCGAATAACAACGAAGTTCAAATGTTTTTAATGAAGATTTATCCAAGCAATCCAATTTATACTAGTACTAGTAGAAGCACAACAAAACTAATGAGTGATTCAAGTTACTGGGTTTATTTTGATTTAATAATTAACAATGAGTTAAACGATTTTGCAATAGGAAATTTTGTAAGTGAAAACGCGACCATTGAAAACATATTTTCAATTGACGACGCACGAATAGTTCTTTCAGACAACTTAAATAACAGCATTATTGATATTTCCGAGGATTCGATTGTTGAATCAAATGCGGTACAAGGAAATGTTGTTCTTGATTCGGTTACAGGAACAAGAAGTATTCCCATTATAGTTGAAATAAAAACAGATGTTAATAGCGAAAATGTAAAATTAAATTTTGAAGCAATACATGGAACGTATAGAAGTTTGGCGTATTCAAAAGACTTTGTTATAGGCGAAACTTTTTGTACAATTAGTTGTCCGGTATTCGCTTTTGATAATTTTTCTATTGTGAATGGAATAACAACTCCGCTAGATGAAACAAGTGCAAGAATTTATCTTGACGATACAAATACATACATCAAAACGATTGTACAAAACTTAAGCGATCGAGATATTGGAACAAGCACATTACAAAATTCGGTTCCCACTGCAAAACAAAGATACTTATTGCTTTCAGAAATACAAACCGATATTTTACAATCAATTAATTTGTATCCATTTAGTGCAAGTGAAGAAAAAACAATTAATCTTTCACCAAAAAGCGTTGGTTCGGGACAAATAATCCAAAGTGTTTCACAAGAAGTTGGCGGAATAAACCAACTAGATAGTTATACAGGCAACCACTCGCTACTAGGCATAGACGTTGTTAGACGAACCGAACTTGAAATTGGAACGTCACCTAATCAAGTTGACGTGGGAAGAATCTATCCCTTGTTTATTGTAAAAACAAATCACAAAGGAAGATACGTTGGAAAAAGTATGCATTGGTACGTCGAACTAGTTAGAAATACAGTTGTTATTAATGAAATAACTAGAGGAACAACAGATGAAAATGGTTTATCATTCATTACTTTAGATACAACAAATTACTCTGCAGGAGACGTATTAAAATTTACTTCTTATGATGAAGACGGTTCGGTCCCAGGCATCGTAGAAATTAATGTAGTTGAACCATTTGTACCCGAAATCGAAGTACACGAATGTTTGAGTGTTGAATTCGAAGGTGTTCCAACAGACATTAAGACATGGACTTCAAAAAATGTAGGTGAAATCTCAAGCATTAAAATCAAATCGGAATGTGAAAATGCTTCGCGAGTTCATGTACACACAGATCTTGACGTATCTCAAAATTTTGCTGATATCCCAAGTAATGGAGAAGTAAATATTGTTGTTACAGCTAATCCAAGAAATGATTTATTAGGAGTTTATCCAATCCAAGTTGTTTCTATTAACGGTGCAAACTATCATCAATTAGCTGCACTCGATATACTTGTTAACGATCTCGATAATTGTTTCCAATTAAGCGCAGGAATATTTGATTTTAGAAATGACGGTGAAATTGAAGCACTTATCGAAAATACTTGTTTTGATGGACGACAAGATAATTTCTATCCGCAAATGAATTTACAAACAAATAGTGTTTCGATTGCATTTGACAAACCCGGTAACCCCGAAGTTTATGGTTTTCGTGCAAAGGTTGTTGGAAAAGCAATCGAATCAATGGTTTATGGTTATGTAAAATCTGATGTAATCAGAGTATCTGAAACGGGTGGCCACGATAGTGACCCACGCGACCATCCAACATCTGCAACAAAAGCATTTGATTCTCAAACAGTAGCAGATTATTGTGAAGACTTAATGTATCAAGGAGAGTTTACTCCAAAACCAGAACCAATCATCGAAGAAACCACATTACCACCAACTTCCATTTATACTCCGTCTGGATTAATTTCAACCACAGGTAGTAGTAGTACAATAACTGGACGAGAAGAAGATTCAGGCGAATTACAAGGAATAAAAGAAAACAAGATTTCTTTTAGTCCAAGCGTTGCAGAAATAAACCGACAAGCACTCTCAGAAATCAACGCAGGAGGCACAAGCGGAATTACTGGACTCAAAAAAGATTCAATAGGCACATTAGGTACGGGTACACCGCCAAGCTATTATAATAACGAAAGCAGCACAACCAATCTTGCAGGAAATGGAACCCCAACAATAAACTCGGGGCCGTATCATCCCGGCGGATATTATATGGAATATTATTGGGACGCAGCAATGAGTGATATTTATGGAACGATAGCAATTGGTGCGCCAAGACCACCTAGTTGTAGCACAGATGGAGAATGGCATAACGTTCGAGAAAAGAATTTAGGCAGATACAAAGTAATTGATATAAAAGCAAGAAACCATGCAAAAGTTATAACCGCAAATTACACAGGTGGTGGCGGAGTATTAATGCGATATTATGTGAAAGGAGTTACCGTACATAATTCAATGTTTGATATTTCACATAAAACTGCATATGTACAAACACAATTAGATTTTACAAGAGCAATAGAATGGTTTAGTGAAAGACAAGGTATTTGGGAAGAAGATGTTAATATTATCAGACCCGTTGAAGGAAGACATTATAAAATTGGTAGTTATAGTTCAGCAACACCACTTCCGTGTTGGACAAGCGAAGATAGTGCATATGGTTATGAAAGCGGAGAAGAGTTTAGCCCAGGTGGAAAAACATTTATTACAGTTGGTTGTGTACAACCAAATAATTTAGTTGATCCAGAAAGAGTTGCAGGAAAAGAATGGGAAATAAAAGATGCGAACGATCCGCTAATAGAATACGATGGTTCTGGAAAAATCATGTACGAAATTCCTAGCGAATCAATCCCGCCAGAATTAAGAGTATTTTTGAAAAATAGAGAATACTACGCAGAGTATGTGGGCTTACCCGAAATTGATAGCCCAGACATTAACTTTACGCTAACCCAAAATAATTTACAAGGACAAGAATATACTATACTTGAAGCTAGCGATTGGGTTGGCGCAACCACAGAAACACAAGCATTCCAATTAAAATTAGTTGGAAACGAATCACTGTGTTTTGCAAGTGACGGAACAGAAGGAATGACAGGAACTGCATTTGCTCCACGACTATTATTTGATTGGTCTTGGGGAAATATTCGTGCAGATCAATGCGATACAACTAACGGAAACTATACTTATTGTGACGCAGCACAATTCACTACTAGTTTGTTTAAGAAACTCGATACAATAAATAATTTACTTGAAGCTGGACGAAAAATAGAAGTTCCTTCAAAAACTGCTTTTTATGCACATTTAATTGCAGACAATTATTCAGCAGAATTTTTGGAAGACTACAAAGACTATTATATCGCAAATTTATTTGTTAGCTCGCCAATCTTTAATGAAAAATACGCTGCGTTTATTACCTCGGGCAAATTACATTTTGAAATGCCACAAGGTATGAGCGAAGGAGGAATTTACCGAGTCGAAATTGATATCGGAAATATTGAATCAACAAATAGTTTGTTTAATTCGGGCCAGCCAACAACAGATGTTACTATTACATTAACCCCGCGTTACCAAGCAAATAATTACAATCCATTTTACGAAACTCCTTTTGATGGAGAAATTGGAGGAGATTTACGAAGTAATTATGGAACAACCGTTAATGGCGAATTGAAATTAAATGACAATGTTAATGCAAATAATGATGGAAGTGCACTAAAAACAATTACCCTGCAAGACACTAGTAACTTAAACGACTTGCAAGACGGGATCATACTTGAATTTGATAGATCAAGTGGAGTAATGCAATTCACTCCACAACAACCAACTCCAGTAGCAATGAGTGTTACAGGAACCGGAAACGTGAGTGCAGAATTTAATATTCAAGGAAGTCATGCTAATACATTAACTAACAAAGAATGGTTGTTAACAAGCTCAACTATCGGGCAAGCGAAATGCCATGACTTTGAGAACAACAACAGAACCATATTCTATTCGCCTCGTGAAAATGATCAATTTGCAATTAATTGGAATGGTACAAAACCAGGAGAATTAACGCTTAGCACAGTGTTTTTTACACCAAAATTGCCCGAAGAGATATTAAAAATCAACCCGGCAAACGACAAAACAACCCTTGATAGTTATGCTCCATTAAAAACGTCGTTATCGGTGTTCCTATCTAATTACGATGACACAGGAAGAACCAATTACGATACTTTGAAAGGACTTATAGACATGATAAAAGAAGAGAAACTATGTGTTAGTAAAAATTCTAGCGAAACAATGAAGATCTTTTGGAATCAAGAATATTTGAATAGATTAATACAAGAAGTTTCTCCTAACACGGGATTTGCTTGTCAAAACTAAAAAAGATTACTTGACCTAATCACATCGCCGACACGACACCCCAAATAGTTTAAATACTCTAACTTGCATATGCTTACTAGAGGAGATTAGATGGAAGAATACTCTGCAGTTGTAGTAAAAGGACAAATAGCATATGTTGCAAGATGCCCAGAATTAGGTGTGGCAAGCCAAGGCAAAACAAAGAAAAGCGCATTAGATAATTTGAAAGAAGCAGTAGAATTATATTTAGACGACGAAGATGTACAAAAAGAACTCAAGAAACACCCCGTACAAAAAGCAAGCATTCACAAAATAGCTGTTACGGCTTGAGGTGATTAAATAAAACTTCCAATTCTTTCAGGAAAAAAGCTAATAAAATTCTTAATTAAAAATGGTTTTTACATTGAAGGACAAAAAGGTAGTCATATAAAAATGAAAAAGAAAAATGGCAAAACACTTGTGACTATTATCCCACTTCATAAAAAAATTGATCCCGGAACATTATTAGATATTCTAAGACAAACTAAACTAGAAAAAGAAGATTTAAATAATTTGAAATAACAAATTATCTAATACAACTAAGTTTCGCGTCATCTACTTTTTGTTTGATGTTAGCTTCTTCGAATAAGAATTCTTCTGGCCACCAATAGATCTCTCGCTCACCTAATCGAGAAACACAAACACTTCCTGCTTCAACACTTTGGAATAAATCTGATAAATTATCTACTTCGCTTCCTTGTGGTGAATCATTGAAAGGCATTCCTTTTACTCCTTCAAGAACTACAAAGTTTTCTTCTTGTAGATTCGATGTTTCGATAGTTCCGCCCGAAAAAGTTAAACCATATTTTTCTGCAATTGGTGAAAAAGCAGTTGTAATGAAAGGAACACTACCATCACTTTCTCCGTTTGGTAAAAAGAAACCATATGTTCCACTCGACGTATCGCCAAACTTAATATCCGGAATATTATTTGCAAATGCTAAATCGTTCCCTTGGACATCGCGACAACCTGGAAGCGAACTTATCAAGAAAAGATTCGGGCTCACAGAAGTAATCTCAGTATCATCTTTCATTACCGCGTACTCGATTTGGGGTGCACCCTCATCATTGTTGATACTCATTAATAACGGGGTTGCGAGAGTTGGAGAAAAAATCATTTTTGCATTTGCAAGTGAATAATCCATTAACCTACCTCTCTTTGAATTCAAAGCATTTAATTTGAAAATATCTTCTTCTTCCACATACTCTATTTGTTGCAAAGCATCTCTTTGTTTGTAATAAAAACTAGTTTCGTTATCAAGTTTCAATCCTTCTCCTCGCGATAAAGCAACACCATAATTAGTTCTGCCGTTCTCATATCTACTACCAGTTATTCCATTCAACGGAGTATAATAAAACGGACTATAATCAGAATTAGCTGCTTCTACTAGTTCTAATTGAACAAGTATTTTTGCATTCAAACCGCCACCCGATATTAATGGTAAATCATCTAGATCAATTAACAACCGCACGTGGTATTTTCCAGCATCAGGTAAGATGAACGCGTTATCTTTTCTAAAGCCAAACGATTCGCTAGAAAAATGGAATTTGTTTGAGCTTTCAAAATAACGATACATCCCTGTGCTTGGATCTACAAAAGACGGGCTTGATCTAAACAATGTTCTTGTATACGCATTAGCAAAGTCCTCTTGGAAATCACTCCCAAAACCATCTCTCATTAAATACACATCAAAATCAAGTAATTCAAGCATTTCATCAGCAGTACTAATCGTACTTTCAAAAAAATTACGGCTAATGTTTGTAGGGTACGTTACTGTATTGTCTAAGAAATAATAAAATGCTGGTTTTCCATCGTAATGCTCTGTAGTCATAGGCAAGAAACAACCCCCACTTTCATCAACACTAATACTATCACCCGCTAGCTGGATTACTGCTAACATCGATGGACTTGTTGGACACGACGGAGGAGTTGTTTCTAAAAAGTTATTTAAAACTTCAAGTTTTTTACTTAAAAGAATTGAAAATTGTGTTGCATCAAGATATTTGTTTGTTGTTGTCTCTGAATTAATTGCATTCCAATCCCAAGACATTATTACTTTTGGTAGCCCTTCACTCCCCGTGTTACCAAACATTAAACCGTTTGTACACGTAGCATCAGCTTTTTGAGCAGACTCTTTTCGAGGCGTTACATTAAATTTGAAATGATATTTGAAAGACACATCTTCTTTTGCTTTTGGAGGAACATTAAACGGACCAAATTCTCCAGGCGGACTTGTTAGATCATCATACAAACTTTCAGTGGCAGTTAATTCTATAGTCGCATAAGTGTTTTGTCTTAACCCTGCATTAGTAAAAATTATTCCCGCTTCTTGACTCTCAAAAATATCAAATACTTTTGCGTTAGTAAAATTCCACAAACCAATTACGTTGTTGTTAGAAATCTTTACTGGTTTTGCATCTTGCAAAATATTTGTTTTGAACACGGGTAGTCTTAGTTTTACTTTATTAGAACAATCTCCAGTAAAAGAACCTAGCATTGTTGGTGCGGTCGTGTAGACTCCACCAGCATACGCTCCATTAACAAAACCATTTTGTATCAAAGTTGCAATTAAACCAGTCATTCTTTCTTTATTATATTCTCCACTTAAATTTAGCGAGTGTAAGTAATCTGATGCTTCGCTAGTTCTTTTTTCTAAGTTTGAAAGATTTTGCGCAGCAGGAATTGCAGCAGTTAGATAAGTGTTTGCACCAGAAGTTGAAAGTAATAATTTATCCGACGCGTTCATTGTTTCAGTGTAAATTTTTTTCGAAGAAGTTAATTCTTCACTATAATCACTAGTAAATGACTGGTAGGTTTCAAGTGCACCAAGAACTGTTGATGTTGTATTAACCGCCCAAACAATATTAGACTGACTTGCCGTTGCAGTAGCATAAGCCGCGATGGTCGCACTCTGTACTCCAGAAAGTGTCCCTGCAGACGCCCCACATTTACAACATTCAGAACAATAAACTGAACAACCTGTAGCAGATGCACTCGCAGCACTAACTGCTTCTGCAACATATGCTTTTCCTGCAGCTAAGTTAGTTATAACACTCTCTGAAACCGCACTAAAACCAGTGAACATATCCGCCAATGAAATTACCAAAGTCGATATTTGAATAACGAGTTCGGCATTAGTTGGCGCACCAGTTTGCAATGTTGTTAATGAATCATCTGCTTCGTTAACAAGCAGTCTAGCTTCTCCTGCCAAAACATATAATTGATTGATTTCGGCATTTGCTAATTCCAAATATTCTTTTGCAGATAAATCATCATCCGACGCAGATTCAAATGAATTGACTGCTGCTGCTTCCAATGCCAAGTCAATATAATTCAAAGCATTATCTGTTTTATCAAGTATTAGAGCTATTTTTTGTTTAGCTTGTGTTGAGTTTTCGACAGATTTGGTCGCATCAATTGTTTGCGTATCTTGCTGTGTCGCCTCTAATTGCCGATACAAAGAAGTAATGGTGCTTGCAAGCAAAGCTGCTTCAGGAATTGACGACCACGATATTGCACATTGTTCGTCTTGTGCCGCAGAAAGTGCCGGGATCGCCGCATTTATCCCTTCTTGTGCAGGAATACAAACCGTTGTAGCTGCTGATTCTGCAAGAGATGCCGCAAGCGTAGTTTCAGCACATAAAGCAGCAGACGAAGTTACTAATGATGTAAGCGTAGAAGAAATTCCTGCAATTTGACCCGTTAATTCTTGGTTCGCAAACAAATTCTGTTCATCTAGTTTGTCTTCTAAATCTTCTGCAGCCCCAACTAAATTACTTGATGCTTGACGCATTGTTTCTACATCTGCTTCAATTTTTTTTGTGTAAGTGTAAGCTTCTTTTATTTTGTAATTTTCTTGTGAAGAAAGCGAGTACGCACTACTTCGCGCTTGACCCAAAGAAGACAACGCATTTGCTAGCGAGGTTTGATAATAACCTCTTCCTGCAAAGTATTCTGGGTTAGTTGCTAAATCAACTAACCAATCACCCTCATTTACACCGGGTGAAAAAGATTCGCTCCCACTAATTCCAAACGAACTATCAAATAAATTACAAACACTAGTTTCTATTTCAACTTCTCTTGCAAGATTAGTGTTAGTTATTCTCACAGAGTCTTTTCCTCCTTCAAGCATGGAAACAACAAATTTACTTGGAATAATTGTTTCGTCAGTTGGTTTAACAAAAATTTCTTTTTCACTAATAAACGTTTTTTCCATTCCTGCAACTCTCGCATGGATGCTTACCCCATAAACCCCCGGAATTTGTTCTCTTGAAATAGAAATTGTTTTTATCGGAGTGTACTCAGACAAAGTGAACTGTCCTTGTGAAATTCCTATACCTCCTTCTGTCCCCCCACTACAACCATAGTCGTTGTCACAAACAAAAACGGATATATTTGATTTGCATTTACTCGCATCAAGTTTAATTTGAGCTGTGTCATCCCAATCACTTATTTCATCATCTATTGTTGTTACGATTAAACATTGTTCTAGGTTTTCGTTTACAACATCAAACAAAATGATTTCGGTAGAATTTTCTAAACCAAAATCAACTGAAAAGTTTGCTCGTCTTCCTTGTGCACTTTTATTTGGCATATAAACTATTTCAAAATCTTGTACACTTACAAAATTTTCTGAAAGGATTTGTTCTTCAGGTGCAAGTGTAATTGATTTGTTTCCAAGCGTAATTTCAACCGGCCCCTGGTAATCGCTTCGCCACGACACACGCGTTGTTAGCTCTGCTTGTGAACAAATATTATTTATTTTCCCACTTACTTCTAAAAAACCATTGTGTGTTGTCTGATTAATCGAAGTAGTTGATAATTGTAAACAACCAGTTCCTAAAAATTCTTGAAATTGTAATTGAATTGGAACTTCAATTGTTAGAACTTCTCCACTCAATTCATTATCAAAAACAATTTCTAGTTCTAGTTCTTGCAGAGTATTTGCTGTAGGGTTTTCTTCGTTCCACACAAAATCTAAATCGGCTAGATCTGCTAAATCAAAATCAATTATTATTTCACCGTCTAAATTTGTTTGTATAGCCGAAGCCGAAAGTGTTCCCACCACAATCCCTTGTACATTTCTTACGGTTATTCTTGGCGTACCAAATAACACGCTTTGATCAAGACCCCTTGAATTAATTACGATTCGTGATCTATTTGAATTAGTTGTAACTATTAATGGAGGATTATTCGAGCTAAACGTTGTTAAGTCGTCATTTGTTATTAGCGAACCTGCAAACCCAAAGTTCTGATCACTTGTGTTTAACGAAATATCGTCGTTATTTGGTACTTGCTGCGCAGAGAAAATTATAACTGCAATAACTATTATTGCTAGGATTATTATAGGAACAATAATTTTGATTGGCGAAGATTTACTCTCACTTTGATACGCTTCTTTCATGTTGAATAGAAATAGTAATTGTTATTTATATACTTATTTTAGAACGTGTTTTTTGAGTGCTTTAGCTAGTTTAGCGATTAATTATTTTTGTTTTGTACTTTGATTTTTTATTTTTGAGTAGAACTATTCTTGAATCTTTTTTTTCGTTTTCAAGCCCATAGTTTTTTAGATTTTTTAAGAGTTTTTTTGTGAACTGTTTTATCTCTTTGTGCGTAGGCATATTTTCTTTTACTAGTCTTTTCCTTGAAAAACCAATCCACATATACGATTTTATTTCAACAAAATCCGGTTTCGTTGCGCTAAGCATTTCTGCAAATTCTCTTATTGTTTCTTTTGAATCATTCATTCCTTTTATTACAGTTATTCGAATAACTGTTCTTGTTCCTAAAAGCGGAAGCATTGCTAATGTTTGTAGATATTTTTTCCAACCCGCACGTTCTTGATTACAAGTAATCTTTTTGTAGAGCACTTCATTTGGACCTTGCATTGAAACGTATAATTGAGTTGGTAAAGACTTCTTGTCTTTTAATTGCAAAAGCATTTTTGGATTTTGTCCATTTGTTACTAGAAAAACGGTTTCTGTTCCTTTTCGTTCTTTTAGTTCACGAATTAATTCAGGGAGTTGTTTGTATAGGGTTGGTTCTCCAGATAACGAGAGCGCCCAATGTTTTTGTTTAAGCGCTTTGTCTACAACACTCGCTTTTTGCGAACCATAAAATCCTTGCAAAAGTTTTTTTCGTTTTTCTATTAAGTTTTCAATCATTTCTTTTGGTTTTGCTTTTACACTTGGTTTTGAACCCATATACTCTTTTGGTCTCCAACAAAAAACGCAAGAATTATTACACCAAAAAGTTGTTGGGGCTATTTGATGACAAGAGAGCGTGTCTGCACCATAAAAATCTTGTTTATAACAATGCTTTTTTGCATTTGTTCTAAGTGCTTGTTTGTTCCACTCACAAACTTGTATGCTTGCACTATCAAAAAAACCGTATTGTTTTTTTTCAAAATCTTTTATTAATTCTTTTATCTCCATAAAACAAATTTACCTAACAAACAATTAAATACTTCTTTTGTGCACTAATTGATACATGAATAAGAAAATTCTAATCGCACTCTTACTCATAACAAGTTTAGTTTTATTTTTAGGTTGTACTAACCCTGGACTCGAAGTCACTTGTCCAGACGGAGAAGTAGTAAACGATATTAGGGATTGTGCTGAAGACGATTCAGATGAAACTCCAACAGACCCTGAACTAAAAGATGGAGGCGCCCCAAAAGTAATTGCGTATCTCGCATGGCAAATATATAGATCTGCAACTTCTCAATTTGATGAGGCCGTGTTAGGCGATTATACCTGTGAACCAATTTGGACAAAAGACAATTATCCAACATACAATTCTCAAAAAACTGGAATTGATCCAAGCGACACATCCTATGACGAGGTAAAAAGCTATTGTACATATACTTGTGGTAGTATTTCAGATCCGCGCGATAGAATAGCTTGTTGTAACCGAGAAAGAATTACTGAATTTTATAACCCTATCACAAGACGCAGTATTTATGAAAAAATAGCGTGGTGCAAGCTCGAATATCCTTTCAAACATCCTTATTGTCAAAGTTGTTCTGTACAAATCGATTATTCGAATGCAACATGTACGGATTATTGGAATAACAACGCGATTGTTCCTTGTGAAGATTTAGAAGATGAAATAAATGAAGGTCGCCCCGCAGTAAGCCACAAAAATCTTTGTTCAACAATTGAATGCGATGATGAATGTGGCAATCATAATGGTAAACCAGATACTTGCGAAGCATCATTAGACCCAAGTCTAGTTCGAAATTGCAATGACTTGGGCGGCACACATAAGATTACTAACTTTCGTTGCCAATGTGCATGTAGCCCAGTAAGCGACGAAGATGGAGATGGAGGCTTTGCTACACTCCCGCCCGACCCGCCTGTTTGGCCAAAAATAACTGCAAATCTTGGGACAAACAAAACCAAAACAACTACTCCTGTTCAATATGACGGCATGACAATAATATCAACTTGTAACGAATTACAAAATATTAGTCAAAATTTAGATGGAAAATATATGCTTGGACAAGATATTGATTGTTCTGACACAATAAACTGGAATAGTGGAGAAGGTTTCATGTCAATCGGAACAAGAACAAACCCATTTACTGGAGTATTAAATGGAAATAAACAAAAAATAATTGGCTTATTTATTAGCCGTGCAACTCTCGAAAATGTAGGACTATTTGGAAACACAAACAACGCAACAATTACAAATGTCGGATTAGTTAATAACCAGGTTAATGGAAATATTGGCTCATTTTCTGGAGAGTTTATTAACATCGGAAGTTTGGTTGGGCAATCAAAAAATAGTAATATTATAAATAATTATTCCACTGGAAACACAACCGGCACTGATGAATATAGTTTTGTCGGAGGACTTATCGGATCAATGGATGGCGGATGGGCAACAAATAATTATACAACCGGAGAAACCGGTGGGTATTATGATACTGGCGGATTAATCGGAGAACTAATCGATGGAGTAGTAAAAGACAATTATACAACAGGAATTGCAATTGGAAATAACATAGTCGGCGGGCTAATTGGAAGCACGCATGGCGGGACTATTATGAACAACTATAGTACAATAATACCGGGTGCAGGAACTACCGCGGGCGGACTAATCGGACTCGCAAGTAGCGGGTATATTCGTAATAACTACGTAATAGGAACTAATTTTTCAGTAGGTCCTATTGGAAGCACACCAACTCTTTTAATCCCGCAATATCAATTTACAAACTATAACGCCGAGGGTTTGGAATATTTCACTCCTTTTGGCGCTTTAGAATTTGAAAGCGATTGGGTCTTAGCAGATAATGGTTTGCCCGAATTGGTTTCACAAATTTGTCCTAAATATGCCGGACTACAAGAATTAAATGGCGACAAAGTAGTTTGTGATTGTACAGACCTACAAAATATAAATCTAGATTTAGATGCAAGCTATATAATTGGCGACGATATCACATGTTATAATAGCACTACTTGGAACAACAACAAAGGATTCCAACCAATCGGCGATAACACAAACAAATTCACCGGAATGCTTAACGGAGACAACCACATAATAAATAATTTATTTATTAATCGACCAACGGAATCATTAATCGGATTATTTGGAGTTACCCAAGACGCAACAATAGAAAAAATAAATATTAAAAATGCAAATATAACCGGAAGCACTAATGTTGGTGCAATCGCAGGACGATCAATTACATCAACACTTAAGAACATATCAGTTACGGGAAATGTAAACAGTACATCAACTACTCAATTAACAAGAACTGGTGGAGTAATAGGATACGTTGCAGTGGGCAACACACAACTTTCACAAATTTCTTTTGACGGAAGCGTAACTTCAAACGGTGGAGCGGTTGGAGGAATAGTCGGGGTACTTGACGGAGGAACAATCACAGATTCATTCACAAAAGGCATTGTGACAGGCGCACATAATTATGCCGGAGGAATAACTAGTTACGTTAACTGGACCTCAAGCATTCAAAATACATATTCAATAGCAAGCGTAACCGGACGAAAATATGTTGGGGGCCTTGTTGGGACAATCGACAAAGAAGGACCAAACGCAATCATAAATTGTTTTTCAACTGGCCCAGTAAATGGAACACGCGATGTTGGAGGACTAATTGGAGAACACTACCGAAACAGCGAAACAATAACCAATAATTACTACAATAATAATACTAATAATCCAAGTAATTGTATAGGTATTGGTACCGGAGAATGCACTGCAATTTTAGATGATGAAACATATTTCTACAACGCTTCCAACGAGCCCACGGCAAGCTGGGATTTTACAACTATTTGGAAAGAAAGCACTATTGATTACCCCGCATTACGTTAACTAAAGCGTAAAACTAACTTTTATAAATAAATCAAACTATAATTATGAAGTAACTTTTAAGGTGATTTTAATGCAAGGACAAATACAATTAGTAGCAAATTATGATGATTGGAAAGCAATCAAAAAAATAACTATTACGGATGTTACTGCACCATTAGCAATAGCAGAGTTTTTAGCTAGTTTAACTTATAGTACTGATGACAAAATCGAAGAGAATTTAGGTAAAACAATTGAACTTGAAAAGATTGATTCTGCACTTAGTGAATTAGACCTTGGAAAAAAAGATGTTGGAAAAGCTATTGCAGAAGTTAATACTCGAGCTATTAGCAAAGTGATTAACGAGATTTGTAAACTAGATAAGTTTAATGGCCCTACTCAAAAAGAATTGATTCAGTTATGCAAGGTTTATGCTACGAAAAAAGCTCTCAAAGCATGCGGAATTTTGTCAGCTTACCACGAAGCAGATATTTCGACACTTAAACGCGCTAAAAAAGCTAAAGCAAAAAAGTAGTTGAGTTATAATGATCGGAGAACTTTTTGTAGGAGAATTATTCGTTAATACTATCCTCCAATCGTTTTCAGTTCCCATACTTGATGTCTTCTTCTACATAATTTCTCTTTTTGGTAATCCGGTTCTATGGATAGCTATCGCCGCTTGGTTATTTTGGCTAGGAAAAGAAAAAAAATCTTTTACTGTTATGACACTAGTTTTGTTTTCTTCTTTGATTGCAGGTGCATTGAAATTTGCTATTGCTCGACCACGCCCGTCTGGGTTACGAGTACTAGATCATACACCTACACAATGGTCAATGCCATCCGGACACGCGACTCTTGCCGGAACAATCTACTCTTTCTTTGAGAAAAAAGTATTTCCTTTGGAAAAAATCTTTTTATTGATTTTAGTTGTGTTAGTAGCAGTTTCTCGCTTGTATTTAGGAGTACATTATATTAGTGACGTTCTAGTTGGTTTGTTACTCGGTTATTTTATTGGAAAGTTTTTGTTACGCTTAGAAAAGAAAATTGATAAATCGCATTTGAAAGTTAGTAAGTTTAGTGACGAAAAATTATTATTTGGAATTTTTGTTGTAGCAATTATAATTGCTTTGTTATTACCAAGTTCTCTTTTAGTTGCGTTCGTGTTATTAGGTTATTTCGCAGGATTTGTAATTTATCGAGACATGAAATTTAAGATCAATTCAGAACACAAAAAACTGAATTTGTTATTTGGAACGATAATCGTTGCTATTTTAGGCGGAATGGCATATTCGCTAGAAGGAATTATCAGTATTATCTTGTTCTTTGTAACCGGATTATTTATCACTCTTATTTGGCCTATTGTTTTGAATCGCTGCTTTCGCCCAGCGGAAGCGAAGAATTTAGGCATTACTTTGTAACGCCTAGAAAGCACAAAAAATCAAACACATTAAAAACATTTAAAAACAATCATCAAGTCAATTCTATTACTGATGAGTTCTTATCGAATTCATCATAAGAGGATAAAATCCCCCCTTAGTTTAGTAGCTAGAACGCTTGGCTGTAGACCGAGAGATCCCCGGTGCAATTCTGGGAGGGGGGATTTATCCCATCAAGCAGAGAATAGAATAACTTTTTATACTAAAACCTGTTTCTAATTAATATGAAAAAAGCAATTCTTATACTTGGACTAATCCTAATTGGATTATTCTTATTTGGATGCACACAATTTGAGCTAGTAAATACTAAAACAGATAATAGTTCAGGAGCAGAAATTACCACAGAAAATTATAAAAGTGGAGATTGTCCATTTATACTGAGAATAGCAAAATATGATTCAGAACAAGCTACTTTAGAATCATACCAAGGAATAAAAACAACTATTCAATCCACTCATGACTCACTTGTTTATGTTGACTTTGATGGCCCCCAATTACTTCAAGAACCATTAATTCAAGCCCCCTTTGAGGAAAATCCTCTTTACAATTACCTTTGGGTAAGTAATTCAAACATTATCATGATAACTCAAATCAATCCAAATCCAGTTGGAAACAATTCAGAATTTGCAACCCCTATTGATTGCAGTTATTTTAAATATGCCCAAATATTCAAAGAATTTACAAAAGAAAATTTAGCAAAATATCCATTTACTTCAAGTTAAGTTTATGAACCACAAACTAAAAACAACTAACTCTTCTCCGCGTGCAACTCTGGGAGGGGGGACTTAAACCCACCGACCAAGAATTGATTAGATATAAATACAACTAACTTCATACAAGTAATATGAAAAAAACAATTATTCTCATTTTATTGTTGTCATTATCAATTGCGCTAATAGGTTGCACGCAAGACACCCCAAACACACCACAATTCACAGTTGATGATTTAGAGTACACGGACCATCGCAACATTCCAAAAGAATTTGAAATTCCAATAAAAGATTTGAATCAATACTTTGAACTAAGTAAAGACACATGGCATCCCCAACCAGACGATAAATGTAAAATCACAAATGAAACACCACAAATAATAACAATCCGCGAAGAAGGTTGTGGATTTTTATCTGCGCCGGGTTGCGGTTATTACACTTGGGCACATATTTGTGAAGATAAATACTTCATTATTCATTCCAGCGCATCATATGGCCCACACACTTATGGACCATTTAACTTGAAAACAAATTAATTTTATGAACCACAAACTAAAAACTAACCAACTACAAACTACAAGATCCCCGTATGCACTTCTGGGAGGGGGGATTCCCGCTAGGGAAGACCAATTGAGCAGAAAGACTAGTTTTATAAAGTTTCAAAAACTAATATTGTGTGATTTGGATGAGCAAAACATTTAGAAGAAACTCTGCAGTAAATGTTGGCCTTTTCTTGCTATTTCTTTTTTCACTTTTTATAATTGCGTTAAGCATATTATCCTTTTTGATAGCTCCCCTAAACTTACAACTTCCAATTAAAGCCATAGAACTAAATTTTATCAATTTAATACTATTAATTGGATTCAATGTAATACTGTTCATCCCTGCAGCAATTTACTTTTTTGCATTTATAAAAAACCATTGGATAAAAGTATCAAAACAAACACTATCATTTTGTTATATGCTTCCTTTTAGCACCACATATAAAACTGAAGAAAAAGGAATTCTTGGTTGGATAAAATATGATTTTCTCAAATTCATTATTAAAGCAAAAATTAACAAAAAAGATATTCTTGGTTTAATTATTCTCAAAAATAAAGAGCTAATTAAGTTCATTGATATAAAAGCAGTAAAAGAAAAAATAAGCCGAGAAAATAAGAATCAGATTATTGGAAGTGGCCCTTATTTCCCGTACAATAGATTACTTTCAATTAGGGAATACCGATCACTCATAATCAAGACAAAAAAACAATCATATATTTTCCCATTTGAAAATTGGAGTGAAAAAAGAGTTGATTTGTTAATACAAGAATTAAAAGAAAATGATTTTTTGGTAGATATAATTTCAAAAGGAGCAAACCACACGGCTAAAATAAAGAGTTTTGCTAAAAGTTTATTTTTGAGATAATTGTGATACCATGAACTACAAACTAAAAACCACTAACAATCCTTCCCCGGTGCAATTCTGGGAGGGGGGATTCCCACTAGGGAAGACCAACTGAACAGAATAAACTACTGACCTAACAAAAACAAACCTTTTTAAATCACAAATCCCAAAAGCAATAAGTATGAAAAAAGCAATATTAGTCATAACAATTTTAGTAATTGGAATGCTATTATTTGGATGTACCGAAGAACCACAACCAATATTAAAAGAAGAGGCTTTACAAATAGCCCAAGCAAATTCCTCATGTAAAATATCTACTCAAACAGATATTCTTGATTTTATTAATTTAGTCGCAGAAGTTAAAGAAGACTATTATTTAGATACCCCCATTGAAGAAGGATTATTTTGGGAGATTCCAACAACAACCTGTGAAAATAAATGCTACGTCAATGCAATAACCCGTGAGCTAATCACAATAGAAATAACCTGTGAGTACTAACATTTAATCACACAATTAATTTTATGAACCACAAACAACATACTACTAACCATACTTCCCCGTGTGCAATTCTTTAAACCAGTGGTACTGAAAGTACCACGCACCGTTCGCCTAGGCGGAACCTGGCCAACGTCTGGGAGGGGGGATTTGTTTTTTATATTTA